>NZ_JBICYZ010000001.1:0-277909 GCF_043201465.1 Kitasatospora sp. NPDC048298 | reverse complement strand
AGGCGAATCGATTCGCCTCCACCGCACGGCCCAGAACCACCTGCCCCACCCTCCCGCTGCGGGGGCGGGACGCCGGCCCGGCCGACGTCCCGCCCCCGTCGCGGTTCCTCCGGGGGCGGGTTACCGCTCGTCGCCGTCCTCGCCCTGGTCGTCGCCGTCGCCCCGGTGGAGCCCGGTGGGCTTGGCGAACACCTGGTAGTGCTCGCCCGCCGGGCCGTTGCTGCCGGCGACCAGGTTGCCGCCGGTCGAGTCGAACACCACGGTGGTGCCGGCGGCCGACACGAACGGCTGGTTCGACGCGCCGTTGCCGAACGAGCCGTCCGGCGCGGTGGCGACCCGCTCGGTGCGGCCGGTGCGCAGGTCCTGGCGGTAGACGTCCCAGCCCGGGTGCTGCGGGCCGGGGACCAGGTTGTCGGCGGCGGACTCGAAGTACAGCCAGCGGTTGTCGGCGGTGATCGAGCCGTGGTCGGAGGAGCCGACCGAACTGGTGCCGGGCAGGCCGCCGCTGACCTTCGTCACGACACCCGTGCGCAGGTCCCGGACGTGCAGCACGGTGTGGTACCGGTGGCCGCCGGTCGAGCCGCCGGGCTCGGGCAGGGTGTAGATCGCGTGCCGCCCGTCGGGGCTGATCGTCGCCTCGAAGCTGGAGTGGCCGATCGCGCCGTCGAGGCCCACGCTCACCGGCGTGATCGTCCCGGAGCGGACGTCGTAGGTGTAGTAGACGGCGGAGGTCGGGTTGGACGCGAGCGGCTGCGCCACGTTCCGCGGGGCGCTGTGGCGCGCGGCCTCGGCGGCGCCCGGGGTGAGCTCGACGTCGGCGGCCGCGGCGGCCGCGGCGGCGAGGTCGGGGGTCTGCTCGGGCGGCAGCAGGGCGGAGATGGAGCCGAAGCCGATGGTGCGGCCGTCCGCGCTGATCGTCGGGCGGAAGGACGTGAGCTCGCCCGGCCTGCCGTTCACGTCGTGGGAGACCAGGCGGGTGGTGTGGGTCCAGCGGTCGGTGAGGTAGACGTTGATCTTCCAGGTGTACGGCCTGGCGAGCGAGGGGCCGGTGGTGGGCTCCGGCTCCACGACGGTCGGGTCCAGGTCGTTGCGCGAGGACACGTAGACCACGTACCGGCCGTTCCCGCTGACCTGCGCGTTGTACGAGTAGTGGTACTTGTCCTTGTCGGTGTTGGTGGGGCTGCTGCTGACCAGCTCGGTGCGGCCGGTCCTGCGGTCCCTGATGTACACCTCGGTGCGGTCCTTGACCTGCGCGCCGGGCGCCACGTTCTCGCCTTCGCTCTCGAAGACGACGTAGCGGCCGTCGGCGCTGATCCCGGCCTGGTCGGTCGAGCCGCTCGGCGCCGCACCCGAGTCGGACAGGTTGACCTGTTCGACGCGGCCGGTGCGCAGGTCCTTCACGTAGGCGTTGCTCCAGCCCACCGGGGGCTGGGGCAGCAGGTTCGTGGCCCGGGACGTGAACAGCGCGTAGCGGCCGTCGGCGCTGAGGCCCTGGGCCGAGGACCCGTTGTCGGGCGCGGTGCCGTCGACCCCGGTGCTGACCTGTGCGGTGCCACGTGGCGGCGGGGCGGCCTGGGCGGGCGCGGCGGTGACGGCCAGTACGGCGGCGGCGGCCAGCACGCCGCCGCCCGCCGACCACCGGTTGCGGGTGGTACGTGTCATGAGGTTGTTCCTCCCCAGCGATCGCCCGGCCGGGCTCCCTCCCGGCGACGGGCTTTCGCAGAGCCAATCGTCGGGAGGGCCGAAGGGTCAACGTCCTCGGTTGATGTCGGCGGAAAATACGTCAACGGACGTATGCGGAACGGGAGTCAGGACGTCACAGGTGGCGCAGGTAGACGTCCTGCCGGTCGCCGGTGTTCCCCGGCACCAGGTTGCCGCCGACGGCGGTGAAGATCACCGTGTTCCCGGCGGCGTCCACGGCCGGGCTGTAGGAGGAGGCGCCGGTGGTCTGCTCGCCGTCCCGGGTGAGGCTGACCCGTTCGATCAGGCCGGTCCTCAGGTCGCGGCGGAACACGTCGGTGCTGTCGTTGGTGTCGCCGGGGACGAGGGTCTCGGCGCCGGAGGCGAAGTAGACCCAGCGGTCGTCGAACGTCATGACGCCGCCGAAGGACGACCACTTCGTGCTGGTGCCCGGCAGGTCGGTGTTGACCTTGGTGACCTTGCCGGTGGCCAGCTCGTGGACGTACACGTCCATCCGGATGCCGTGGGCCGGGCCGGGGAAGCCGCCGATGAAGATCGGGAGGCTGTAGACCGCGTAGCGGCCGTCCGGGCTGATCCGGCCGTCCCGGGAGCCGATCAGCTCCCCGGTGTCGTCCAGGCTGCCGCCGACGATGCCGGTGGCGGCGTTCCAGACGTAGTAGCGGTAGTAGCGGGGCCCGGTCAGGCCGGGTGCCCCGCCGTCGGGTGCGGACTCGGCGTCGGCGGTCGGGTCGGTCGCCGGGTCGGTGGTGGGGTTGCCGGCCGGGTCCGGCGGTTCCGGGAGCAGGTTGCCGGCCCGGGAGGTGAAGCCGACCGTGGAGCCGTCCGCGCTGATCGTCGGCTCGAAGGAGTTGTTGTTCGCGCCCTCGCCGTCCGCGCCGACGGTGACCAGCCGACTGGTGTGGGTCCAGCGGTCGGTGATGTAGACGTTGTTCTTGCCGCGCCGCAGGACGCCCGGGGCGAGGTCGCTGCGGTTGGAGACGTAGGCGACGTAGCGGCCGTCCCGGCTGATGCTGGGGCTGAGGGCCCCGTAGCGGCTCTGGTCGTCGGTGCTCGGCAGGGCGGCGGCGGTGACCAGTTCGGTGTGGCCGGTCCAGCGGTCGCGGACGAAGACGTCGCTGGCGTGCTGCACCTGGCCGGGCACCACGTTGGTGGCGGTGGTGCTGAACGCCACGTAGCGGCTGTCGCCGCTGATCGAGGCCTCGGTGGTGGGGGCGTTCAGCGGGGAGCCGTCGTCGGCGACGCTGGCCCGCTCGATGTGCCCGTTGCGCAGGTTCCGCACGTAGATCTCGTCGGAGTTCGGGGTGCCGGCCACGGGCAGCAGGTCGGTCGCGGCGGACGTGAAGAGCGCGGAGCGGCCGTCCTCGCTGAGCCCGAGCGCGGACGAGGGGCCGTTGAGCTGCTCGCCCTTGGGGCCCTCGCTGACCTTGGCGGTGTCGCCCTTGGGCGGCTTGGCCTCGGCGGCGGGCATCGCGGCGCCGGCCACGGCGGTGGCCGCCAGGACGGCGGCGGTGCGGGCCAGCCATCGGCGGGTGCGTGCGGTGGTCATGGATCGTCCTCCCCTGGGGTCGCCCGGCCGCGCTCCCTCCCGGCGGCGGGCTTCCGCAGAGCCAACCGTCGGGAGGGCCGGTGGTCAACGGCCGTGGGTGATCCCGTCGGGAAATACGTCAACAGGCGTATCCCGCAGGGGAGTCAGGCCGTCACAGGCGGCGCCGGAAGACGTCGGTGGTGGCGCTGTCGACGACGGGCGCCAGGTTGCCGTCCTCGGCGCTGAACAGCAGCGTCGTGTCGTCGTCGTCGACCTGCGGGAAGAAGGCGGAGGTGGTGCTCTGCGAGCCGTCCTGGGTGAGGGGGACCCGCTCGGTGAGTCCGGTGCGCAGGTCGGTGCGGAAGATGTCGGCCTGCCCGTTGGTGTCGTCGGGGACCAGGTCGGTGACCTCGGAGGTGAAGTACACCCAGCGGTCGCCCAGCGACATCACGGGGTTGTAGGACGATTCGAGGGTGCTGCCGGACAGCGGCCGGTCGACCTTGGTGGTGCGGCCGGTGGCCAGCTCGCGGACGTGGACGTCCTGGTGGCGGCCGTGCGAACCGGGCCGGCCGCCCTCCTCGTAGACCGTGTAGAGCGCGTAGCGGCCGGAGGGGCTGATCCGCCCGTCGCTGCCGGTGCCGACGAGCTCGCCGGCCGCGTCGTAGCTGGCGCCGGCGATCTTCCCGGTGCGGGCGTCCCAGACGTAGTACGGGTAGGCGCGGATCCCGGCCAGCTCGGCCTGGGCGCCGGCGCTCCGCGGGGCCTGCGGGGCCTGCGGGGCCTCGGCGGCGGGCGCAGCGGCCGCGGGCGGGGTCCGGTCGGCCGGGAGGAGGTTGCCGGCCCGTGAGTTGAAGCCGATGACGGTGCCGTCGGCGCTGATCGTCGGGCGGGAGGAGTTGTTGTCGGCCGGGGTGCCGTCCGCCCCGGTGGAGACCAACCGGGTGGTGTGGGTCCGGCGGTCGGTGACGAAGACGTTGAACTTGCCGCGGCGCACGCCGGGGGCGAGGTCGGTGCGGTCGGAGGAGTAGACCACGTAGCGGCCGTCGGCACTGATGCCGGCGTCGAAGGCGTTGCGGCCGCTCTGGTCGTCGCCCGCGCCGGAGCTGCCGTCGCCGGTGGTGACCAGCTCGGTGCGTCCGGTCCGGCGGTCGCGGACGAAGACGTCGGTGGGGTGCTTCGGCTGGCCGGCCACCACGTTGCCGGCGTAGCTGCTGAACACCACGTACCGGCCGTCGCCGCTGATCGCCGCGTCGTTGGTGCCCGCGTCCAGCGCGGAGCCGTCGGGGGCGACGCTGATCCGCTCGGTGTGGCCGTTGCGCAGGTCCCGGACGTAGACGTCGCCCACCGCCCCGGCGCCGCCGGGCAGCAGGTCGGTCGCCGAGGAGGAGAACAGCGCGTAGCGGCCGTCGCCGCTCAGACCGAGTGCGAACGAGGGCCCGTTCAGCGCCTCGCCCTTGGCACCCTCGCTGACCCTGGCGGTGTCGCTCTTGGGCGGCCGGGCCTCGGCGGCGGGCATCGCGGCCCCGGCCACGGCGGCGGCCACCAGGACGGCGGCGGTGCGGGCCAGTCGGCGGCGGGTGCGTGCGGTGGTCATCGATCATCCTCCCCAGATGACGGCCCCGGGCCCTCGGCCCCCCGTGGCCCGGTCGGTACGAGCCAAGCGCCGTACGGATGGTCGGTCAACGACCTGGAGCGATCTCGTCCGGAAATGCGCCTCCCGTGCCGCCTCCGGCCGAAACCGCTGCTCCGGGCACTGCCGCCGCAGCTCCGGCCGGTCCGGCGTGCCGCGCCGCGCTGGCAGAATTGGTGCGTGATCGACGCACGACGGCTGCGGACCCTGCGGGCCGTGGCGGACCACCGCACCGTGACCGCCGCGGCGGCCGCCCTCTACCTGACCCCCTCCGCGGTCTCCCAGCAGCTGGCCGCCCTGGAGCAGGAGACCGGCCACCACCTGCTCGCCCGGGAGGGCCGGGGCGTGCGGCTGACCGCCGCCGGGGAGATCCTGCTCGGCCACGCCGACGTGGTGCTCGCCCAGCTGGAGCGCGCCGAGGCCGACCTCGCCGCGTACAGCGCGGGCGTCTCCGGGGAGGTCACCGTCGCCTCCTTCGCGACCGCCATCGCCTCCGTGCTCTCCCCGGCCGTCGGCCTGCTCGCCGAGCGCGCGCCCGGGGTGCGGCTCAAGGTGCTGGACGCCGAGGGGGACGCCAGCCTGCCGATGGTGCTGGACGGCCGGGCCGACCTCGCGGTGGCCGTCGAGTACCGGGGCGCGCCGCGCGCCGACGACGCCCGGCTGACCAGGGTGCCGCTGTACGCCGAGCCCTTCGAGGCCGTGCTGCCGCTCGGCCACCGGCTGGCCGCCGAGTCGGGACCGCTGGCCGTCGCCGCGCTCGCCGACGAGCCGTGGATCGGGCCGTACCCGGGCAACCCCTGCCACGACGTGGTGCTGCTGGCCTGCGAGCACGCCGGGTTCCAGCCCCGGCTGCTGCACTCCTCGGACGACTTCCGGGCCGTGGTCGCGCTCGCCTCGGCGGGCCTCGGGGTGGCGCTGGTGCCGCGCTCGGCACTGCGCGGTGTGGACCTCTGCGAGGTCGCGGTGCGCCCGGTGGACAGCGAGCTCGCCACCCGCAGGGTCTTCGCCGCCGTCCGGGCGGGCGCGGACGGGCATCCGCTGGTGCGGCCGGTGCTGGACTCCCTCGCCGAGGCGGCCGCCGCGGGCGGGTGAGCCCGCCGGGCGCGTACCGACCGCAGGACGGCACCGACCTCAGGACGGTACCGATCGGTGCCGTTCGGCGTCGGGGGTGGTTAGGATCTGCCGCATGGCAGTCAACGCGAGGGCGCGCCTGCTGAGCACGGCCGAGTCCCTCTTCTACGCCCACGGGATCCGCGCGGTCGGGGTGGAGCGCATCCTCTCCGAGTCCGGCGTGGGCCGGGCCTCCTTCTACCGGCACTTCGCCGGCAAGGAGGCGCTGGTGACGGCGGTCCTGGAAGGCCGCGACCTCCGGTGGCGGGAGTGGCTCACCGAACGGGTCGCGGCCCACGGCGGCCACCCGCTGTACGTCTTCGACGCGCTGGCCGAACGCTTCGCGGCGCAGGACTTCCGCGGCTGCGTCGCGATCAACACGATGACCGAGCTCGCCGACCCGGCCAGCCCGGCCCGCCGGATGGCGGCCCTGCACAAGAGCCGCGTCATCGAGCTGGTCGAGCAGCTGATGCGGGGCGCGGACGTCCCCGAACCCGGGGAGCGGGCGCGGCAGTTCGCGCTCCTGATGGACGGCGCCATCGTCACCGCCCTGCGCGAGGGCACCCCGGACGCCGCCTGGCGGGCCCGGGGCATCGCCGAGGCCCTGCTGGCGGCCTGACCCGCCGCCGGAGGCCGGGCGAGCCTCCGCCCGACCCGCCCCATAGGGTGGGGGCGGCCGACGACCGCGCACCACAGGAGCCCTCATGAGTTCGACCGCCGCACCCGAGACCCGGCTCCCGGTCGGGGTGATCGGCCTCGGCGACATCGCGCAGAAGGCCTACCTGCCGGTGCTCACCGCGCTGCCCGGCCTCGACCTGCGGCTGATGACCCGGGACGCGGCCAAGCTGGACCGGCTCGGCGAGGCCCACCGGATCGCCCCCGAGCACCGCTTCACCGACCTCGGCGCGCTGATCGACGGCGGCATCCGCGCCGCCTTCGTGCACGCCGCCACCGACCAGCACGTCCCGATCGTCGAGCAGCTGCTCACCGCCGGGGTGGACGTCTACGTCGACAAGCCGCTCGACTACACCCTGGACGGCGCCCGCCGGCTGGTCGACCTCGCCGACCGCACCGGCCGCTCGCTGATGGTCGGCTTCAACCGCCGCCACGCGCCCGGCTACGTCCAGGCCAGGGAGCGCCCGCGCGACCTGATCGTCCTCCAGAAGAACCGCGAGGGCCTGGCCGAGGCCGCCCGCACCCTGGTGTACGACGACTTCATCCACGTCGTGGACCTGCTGCGCTTCCTGGCCCCCGGCGAGATCGAGCACGTGGACGTCCGGGCCCGCACCCGGGACGGGCTGGTCGAGCACGTGGTGCTCACCCTCGGCGGGGCGGGGTTCACCGCGCTCGGCATCATGAACCGGGTCTCCGGCTCCACCGAGGAGGTGCTGGAGGTCTCCGGCGGCGACTCCAAGCGCGAGGTGCGCAACCTGGCCGAGGTGATCGACCACCGCGGCCAGCCGACCGTCCGCCGCCGCGGCGACTGGGTGCCGGTGGCCCGTCAGCGCGGCATCGAGCAGTGCGTGCTGGCCTTCCTGGCGGCCGTCCGCGCCGGGCAGACCCTGGACGCCCACGACGCGCTGCGCACCCACGAGCTGTGCGAGCTGGTCGTCGAGCGGATCGAGGCTTCCTGGGAGTCCGCTGGGAGCGGGCTGTGAGGGGCTCGGACTGACCGTGCGTCACGTCACCCCGGTGGAACCGACAGTTCACCGGCAGGGTCTTGTCGGGGCATTTTCTACGCGCGTATCTTGAGGGGCGCCGCGGGGGGCGGGAGTCCGTCCTCCGCTTCTTCCCCATGCGAGCAGCGCGCGCTCGAAGCGCGCCTCCGCCCGGACCGCCGTGCCACACCAGTGCCGCACGGCGGAGCTAGGAGTCCTGCCCCGGTGACCACCGCCCCCGCACCCCGCCCCCGCAGAGCCCTGCTGCGCGCCGCCCTGATCCCGGCGTCGCTGGCCGCTTCGCTGGTGCTCGTCCCGCTGCCGGTGGCCACCGCCGCCTCCACCGCGACCCCCGCCCCGACCGAGGTCGGCCCGCTGCGGATCCACGACATCCAGGGCAACACCCGGATATCCCCGCAGGCGGGCAAGCCGGTCACCGGCGTGCCCGGCATCGTCACCGGCGTGCGCGCGTACGGCAGCTCCAAGGGCTTCTGGATCCAGGACCCGAACCCGGACGCCGACCCGGCCACCAGCGAGGGAGTCTTCGTCTTCACCGGCGGCAACCCGACCGTGAAGGTCGGCGACTCGGTGCTGGTGAGCGGCAAGGTCACCGAGTACTACCCGAACCTCGGCGGCGGCTCGCAGTCCCTCACCGAGATCTCCGCCCCGGGCATCACCGTCCTGTCGGCCGGCAACCCGCTGCCCGCCCCGGTCGTCGTGGACACCCGCAACATCCCCGGCACCTATGCCCCGCCGGCCGGTGCGGACGGCTCCATCGACGGCGTGAAGCTCGACCCGGAGAAGTACACCCTGGACTTCTACGAGTCCCTGGAGGGCATGCTCGTCCAGGTCAAGGACGTCCGGGTGATCCAGGCGACCGACAAGTACAACGAGCTGTGGGTCGCCGCCGACAAGCAGGACCAGCGCAGCAAGCGCGGCGGCGTGCTGTACGAGTCCTACCGCGAGCCCAACGTCGGCCGCCTGATGATCCAGCAGCAGGCCGCCGTCTCCCAGCAGCCCTTCCCGGTGGCCAACGTCGGCGACGAGCTGACCGGCGCCACCACCGGCCCGCTGGACTACAACAACTTCGGCGGCTACACCCTGGTCGCCGGCACCATGGGCACGCTGAAGGACAACCACCTCCAGCGCGAGGTCACCGCCCAGGCGACCGACCGCGAACTCACCCTCGCCACCTACAACGTGGAGAACCTGGCCCCGGGCAACCCGGACGCCAAGTTCGCCGAGCTGGCCCAGGGCGTCGTCACCAACCTGCGCTCGCCCGACATCGTCGCCCTGGAGGAGATCCAGGACAACAACGGCGCCAAGAACGACGGCACCGTGGACGCGAGCCAGACCGTCGCCAAGTTCGTCGCCGCGATCAAGGCGGCCGGCGGCCCGGCCTACGACTGGCGCTCGGTCGACCCGCAGGACGGCAAGGACGGCGGCGAGCCCGGCGGCAACATCCGCCAGGTCTTCCTGTTCAACCCGCAGCGGGTGTCCTTCACCGACATCCCCGGCGGCACCGCCACCACCGCCGTCGGCGTGACCGGCACCGGCGCGAGCACCGCGCTGACCGCCTCGCCCGGCCGGATCGAGCCGAACGACGAGGCCTGGACCAACAGCCGCAAGCCGCTGGTCGGCCAGTTCTCCTTCCGTGGCAAGAAGGTCTTCGTCATCGCCAACCACTTCAACAGCAAGGGCGGCGACCAGGGCATCGACAGCCGCTTCCAGCAGCCGACCCGCAGCTCCGAGGTGCAGCGGATCAAGCAGGCCACCGTCGAGCAGGCCTTCGTCGCCCAGCTGCTGGCCGCCGACAAGGAGGCCAAGGTCGTCTCCCTCGGTGACTTCAACGACTACCAGTTCTCGCCCGCGCTCGCCGCGCTCACCAAGGGCGGCGTGCTGCGCGACCTGGTGAACGAGCTGCCGGAGACCGAGCAGTACTCGTACGTCTACCAGGGCAACTCGCAGGTGCTGGACCACATCCTGGTCAGCCCCGAAGTCGGTTACGCCAAGTACGACGTGGTGCACATCAACGCCGAGTTCGCCCAGCAGGCCAGCGACCACGACCCGCAGGTGGTCCGCATCAAGCCGTAGTCCCACCCGTAGCTCCACCCGCGGTTTCACCCGTGGTTCCTCCCACGGTTCCTCTCGCGGCTATCCTGCCTCCGCCGCCGGTGATCACCGGCGGCGGAGGCGGTGTCGTGTGACGGGGGAGAGCATGGAGTACCGGATCGAGCGGATCGGGCGGGGCGACTGGCAGCGCCTGCGGAAGGTCCGGCTGGCCCAACTCCTCGACACGCCCCTGGCGTTCGGCGAGACCCACGAGCACGCGAGCCACCACGGCGAGGGCGAGTGGCAGGCCCGGTGCGGCTGGCTCAACGAGCCCGAGCGGCTCGGCCTGGTCGCCGTGGACGCCGCGGGGGAGTGGGTCGGCACCATGCTGTCCGCCCCGAACCGGGCGCAGGTCGGCGCGCTCGACCTGATCGGCGTCTGGGTGGACCCGGCACACCGCGGCCGCGGGCGCGGCGTCGCCGACGCCCTGCTGGACGCGGTACTCGCCTGGGCCCGGGTCCGGGGCGCCGGGCGGATGCTGCTCGGGGTGCACGAGGCGAACCCCCGCGCCGCCGCCTTCTATCTGCGGCGCGGGTTCGCCTACACGGGGGAGGACACCCCGTACGTCCTGGACGCCTCGGCGCGGATCCTGGAGATGGCCCTCCCGCTCGACCCGGCCGCGGCGGCCCGGCCCAGCTAGGACGGCTCAGCCGGGGTAGGACGGCCCGGCTCAGCTAGGACGGCTCAGCCGGGGTAGGACGGCCCGGCTCAGCTAGGACGGCTCAGCCGGGGTAGGACGGCCCGGCCGAGGCAGGACGACTCAGCCCAGGTAGTCGGCCAGCGCCTCGCCGGTCAGCGTGGAGCGGGCCGCGACCAGCTCGGCCGGCGTGCCCTCGAAGACCACCAGCCCGCCGTCGTGGCCGGCGCCCGGGCCGAGGTCGATGATCCAGTCGGCGTGCGCCATCACCGCCGGGTGGTGCTCGATCACGATGACCGACTTGCCGGACTCGACCAGCCGGTCCAGCAGCCCGAG
Source organism: Kitasatospora sp. NPDC048298 (assembly GCF_043201465.1). Classification (NCBI taxonomy): domain Bacteria; kingdom Bacillati; phylum Actinomycetota; class Actinomycetes; order Kitasatosporales; family Streptomycetaceae; genus Kitasatospora; species Kitasatospora sp. NPDC048298. The sequence goes on along the minus strand of NZ_JBICYZ010000001.1, from coordinate 267,200 downwards.
CAGCTGCTCGACGTCGGCCAGGTGCAGCCCGGTGGTCGGCTCGTCGAGGACGTAGACACCGCCCTTGTCCGCCATGTGAGTGGCCAGCCTGAGCCGCTGCCGCTCGCCGCCGGAGAGCGTGGTGAGCGGCTGGCCGAGGCTCAGGTAGCCGAGCCCGACGTCGGCGAGCCGCTCCAGGACGCGGTGCGCGGCCGGGAGCTTCGTCTCGCCCGAGCCGAAGAACTCCTCCGCCTCCGTCACCGACATCGCCAGCACCTCGGCGATGTCCCGCCCGCCCAGGTGGTAGTCCAGCACCGCGGGCTGGTACCGCTTGCCCTCGCAGTCCTCGCAGGTGGTGGCCACCCCGGCCATCATCGCCAGGTCGGTGTAGACCACCCCGGCGCCGTTGCAGGTCGGGCAGGCGCCCTCGGAGTTGGCGCTGAACAGGGCCGGTTTCACGCCGTTGGCCTTGGCGAAGGCCTTGCGGATCGGCTCCAGCAGCCCGGTGTACGTGGCCGGGTTGCTGCGCCGGGAACCCTTGATCGCGCCCTGGTCGACGGAGACCACGCCTTCCTCTGCCCGGATCGAGCCGTGGATCAGCGAGCTCTTGCCCGACCCCGCCACCCCGGTCACCACCGTGAGCACCCCGAGCGGGACGTCCACGTCCACGTCCCGCAGGTTGTGGGTGTTCGCGCCGCGGATCTCCAGCGTGCCGGTGGGCTTGCGCACGGTGTCCCGCAGCGCCGTACGGTCGGCCAGGTGGCGGCCGGTCGCCGTGCCGCTGGTGCGCAGCCCCGCCACGTCGCCCTCGTAGCAGACCGTGCCGCCGGCCGTACCGGCCCCTGGGCCGAGGTCGACCACGTGGTCGGCGATCGCGATGGTCTGCGGCTTGTGCTCCACCACCAGCACCGTGTTGCCCTTGTCCCGCAGGCGCAGCAGCAGCCGGTTCATCCGGTCGATGTCGTGCGGGTGCAGGCCGGTGGTGGGCTCGTCGAAGACGTACGTGGTGTCGGTGAGCGAGGAGCCGAGGTGGCGGATCATCTTGACCCGCTGCGCCTCGCCGCCGGACAGGGTGCCGGAGGGGCGGTCGAGCGAGAGGTAGCCGAGGCCGATCTCCACGAAGGAGTCGAGGGTCTGCCGGAGCGTGCCGAGCAGCGGCGCCACCGAGGGCTCCTGGAGGTCGCGGACCCAGGCGGCGAGGTCGCTGATCTGCATCGCGCAGGCGTCGGCGATGCTGATGCCCGCGATCCTCGAGGAGCGGGCCGCCGCGCTGAGCCGGGTGCCCTCGCAGTCGGGGCAGGCGGTGAAGGTCACGGCCCGCTCCACGAAGGCCCGGATGTGCGGCTGCAGCGCGTCCTTGTCCTTGGACAGCATGGATTTCTGGATCTTGGGGATCAGGCCCTCGTAGGTGAGGTTGACGCCGTTGACCTTGACCTTGGTCGGCTCCCGGTACAGGAAGTCCTGCAGCTCCTGCTCGGTGAACTCGCGGATGGGCTTGTCCGGGTCGAGGAAGCCCGAGTTGGCGTAGACGCCGACCGTCCACCAGCTGTCCGTCTTCCAGCCGGGGATGGTGAACGCGCCCTCGGAGATCGACTTGCCGTCGTCGTACAGCTGGGTGAGGTCGATGTCCGAGACGGTGCCGCGGCCCTCGCAGCGCGGGCACATGCCGCCGGTGATGCTGAAGCTGCGCCGCTCCTTGACCGTCTTGCCTGCGCGTTCGACGGTGACGGCGCCGGCGCCGCTGATCGAGGGGACGTTGAAGGAGAAGGCCTTGGGGGAGCCGATGTGCGGGGTGCCGAGGCGGCTGAACAGGATGCGCAGCATCGCGTTGGCGTCGGTGGCGGTGCCGACGGTGGAGCGCGGGTCGGCGCCCATCCGCTGCTGGTCGACGATGATCGCGGTGGTCAGGCCCTCCAGGACGTCGACCTCGGGGCGGGCCAGGGTGGGCATGAAGCCCTGGACGAACGCGCTGTAGGTCTCGTTGATCAGCCGCTGGGACTCGGCGGCGACGGTGTCGAAGACCAGGGAGCTCTTGCCCGAGCCGGACACCCCGGTGAACACCGTCAGCCGGCGCTTGGGGATGTCGACGCTGACGTCCTTGAGGTTGTTCTCGCGTGCGCCGTGCACGCGGATCAGGTCGTGGCTGTCGGCGACGTGCGGCCGCGCGTCCGTCCGGTTGGGCATCGTTGTCTTCGCTCCCTGGCTCTCGGTGGTCCGTGGGTGTCCTGAAGGGTACGGGTACCGGCGGGGGTCAGCCCAGCTCGTTGAAGCGGACCATGTTGCCCGCCGGGTCGCGGAACGCGCAGTCGCGGACGCCGTACGGCTGCCGGGTCGGCTCCTGGACCAGCTCGGCGCCGCCGGACTTCAGCCGGTCGTAGACGCCGTCCAGGTCGCGGGTGCCCAGGACGATCCGGGCGAAGGTGCCCTTGGCCATCATCTCGGTGACGGTCCGCCGCTCCTCCTCGGTGCGGCCCGGGTCGGCGGACGCCGGCTCCAGCACCAGGGAGACGTCGGGCTGGCCGGCGGGGCCGACGGTGATCCAGCGCATCGGGCCGCCGCCGATGTCGCTGCGCACCTCGAAGCCGAGCAGGTCGCGGTAGAAGGCGAGGGAGGCCTCGGGGTCGGTGTGCGGGAGGAAGGTCCAGTGAATGGTGATGTCGCTCATGACTGCAACGCTAGGCGCGCACCCCGGTCGGGCGCTTCTCGAATCCTGATCGGTCGGCGCGGGCCCTGGCCGGTCGGGGCGGGGCCTGATCGGCGGGGCGGGGCCTGATCGGTCGGCGCGGGCCCTGGCCGGTCACGCGCGGGCGCCCCGGGAAGACGCGACCGTGCCGGCCGCACCACCTCGTCGGTGGCCGCGGCCGGCACGGTCGGCCCGCTCCTAGCAGTCGGGGATGGTCGTGCCGTTGTTGTCCTTGGCCGTGTCGCTGCCCCAGCGCGACAGGTAGTACGCGGACACCCACTGGCCGGCCGGGCCGCCGTCCGCGTCCGTCTTCAGCCACCAGTGGTTGTAGCTGCTGCCGTTCGACACCTCGCGGCCCCAGGCCTTGCAGTAGACGTAGTTCGTCCCCTGGTTCAGCGTCCCGGTGGCGTTGGTGGAGGTCGGCGAGGCGTAGACGCTCGCGCTGGTGAAGGTGTCCACCCAGTACTTCCCGGTGGCGGGCGGGGCGCCGCCGCCGGCGCAGGTCGGGATGGTCGTGCCGTTGTTGTCCTTGGCGACGTCGTTGCCCCACCGGGAGAGGTAGTACGCGGACACCCACTGGCCGCCGGGGCCCACGTCCGGGTCGGTCTTCATCCACCAGTGGTTGTAGGCGCTGCCGTTGGAGACCTCGCGGCCCCAGGCCTTGCAGTAGACGTAGTTGGTGCCCTGGTAGAGGGTGCCCGTGCTGGTGGTGGAGGTCGGGGAGCCGTACACCGGAGCGTTGGCGTTGGTGTCCACCCAGTACTGGCCGCCGTTCGACGGGGGCGGCGTGGTGGGCGGGGTGGTCGGGGTGGAGTTGCCGGGGCCGTACAGGCGGATGGCGCCGTAGTAGTCGCTGTGCGAGGAGAGCGCCACCACCCGGACGTAGCCGCCGGAGTACGGGGCCTCGACGATCCAGCCCTGTCCGAGGTACATCGCGACGTGGTGGATGGTGGAGGCGGTGTTGCCGAAGTACACCAGGTCGCCGGGGAGCAGCGGTGCGGTCCCGTCCGACTTGTAGTAGCGGGCGACGGCCCGCGAGGTCGGCCACTGGGTCCGCGTGGTGCCGTTGATGACGTCCGTGCCGACGGCCAGGTAGTACGCGTAGCGGACCATGCCGGAGCAGTCCAGGCCGCGGACGTTGCAGTCGTTGGGCGCGCCGTTGGCCGAGTCGCAGAGGCCGTACGTCGGGCCGGGCTGGGAGCCGTGGCCGCCGCCCCACGAGTACGGGGTGCCTATCAGGCCGCAGGCGGAGCGGACGGCGGCGTCGGCCTGCGAGGCCGCGCCGGTGGAGAGCACCGCGCAGGAGGGCGCCGCCTGGGCCTCGCCGGCGCCGGCGAAGAACACCCCGACCGACACCAGCAGCGACAGCAGGGCCGCCAGCCGGAGCGGGGCGATCAGCCGTCTTGACAGAAGGTTTACGCGCGTAGTCATGGTGGCGCATCCTTTCGGAACCGCTGACTCCGGGTCAATGGTTGTGGCCCACACACCCCCTGTGGCCGTCCGACCTGCCGGTTTACGGCTCGCGGGCCCCGTCGGCGGCAACTGTGCGGCAAGTTGCCGGAAGGGCCGCCGGGCCTCCCGCCCGGCCAGGGGTCGCCGGTCCGGAGCCCGGCTGTCCACCGGTTCGTGAGCCCCGATCGGGTGACTGTGGCTGGTGCCGCACAGAGCAGGGCCTCCTGGCAGCTCGAAGGTTGTCTACGCCAACAGGCTGTCCGGAAGGCCCTGCTGCCCCGCTCCTACGCTCCCGCCGCCGATCGCGGCACGTGCTGCGGCGTGTCGCGCAACCCGACGCGGCTCAGGTCGGAGCGCACGTCGGTCGGAGCGCCGAGGAGCTTCGAGTGCTTCGCGGCATCGACGGAACCGAGACCGTGGATGGTGAGCTCGAAGTCACGATGCGCCTTGGCGTCCAGGGCCAGCGGCAGGTGGATACGCCCGTCCCCGACCATGCGTCGTACCCTACTGCGGCTCAGACCGAGCCCGAGCATGAGCAGTCGTTCGACCCGGACCGGCGCGGGCAGCTCGAAGCTGACCAGGACCTTGAGCGGTGCCGGGTCGTCGAGTGCGTAGAGGGGCGTGCGGGTCTCCACCTCCCACGTACCGGTCCAGTCGAGGCGGTATCCGTTCTTCGCGGCCAGCGACGCACTCATCGTCAGCTCCCGTACCACGGCTGGGTCGTTGTTCTCGTACGCCACCAGGCGAGCGGGCTCCAGTGAGGAGACGTGGGCGCGCTCGTGGACGGGCACCTTCGAGGTCCGGTCGCACCCCGCACAGCTCAGGAGAAGCCAGACGTCGAGGAGTTTGCCGCTCGCGTTGACACGGATCTTGCCCGAGGGGCGGTGCCGGCTGCCGGAGCAGTCCGGGCAGGGGCGTACGACGGTGGGCAGCGCGGACTCACGCACGGCCCACAGGGCCTTGCGGTCGGTATTCATGGATGTGGTTGCTTTCAGGACTGACCAGGAACTCTCGCAGGCGAGGCTGCGGCTCCTGGGATATGACGGATGCACACGAGGGCGCGAGTCATCGCCTCGGGGCCGAGTCGTCAGGCTCCGGGGTCAACCGCGCGACAGGTTGGCTTTGCTACGTGGCAGCCGTTACAGGTCCATGCGGGCGATCATGATCGAGGCCACGGCCCGCGAGCAACCCGTTTTTCGCGGGCCGTGCCGTGCGCCCGCCGCGTCGGCTGTGAAGATCCGCGTGCGGTCGCCTGGAGCACGGGGATAGACATCCGGCGTGGAAAAGAATCTTGAGTTCCCTGACCTGCTGCGACTGATCGATGAACGGTCGACCGCCTTCCGCGCCGCGGTCGCCGCCGCGCCCGGTCTCGACGCACAGGTGCCGACCTGCCCCGGGTGGACGTTGTTCGATCTGGTGAAGCACCTGGGTGGGGGAGACCGTTTCTGGGCCGCCATCGTCGGCGCGGGGCCTGCCGACGGGCCCCCCCGGCCGAGGCCGCCGTCGCGCGCGCCGCTCTGGAACTGCCGCGGGAGCGTGAGGCCCTGCTGGCCTGGCTGGACGCGTCGACGCAGCTTCTGCTGAGCGACCTGCGCGAGGCGGGACCGGGGAGCGGTTGCTGGACGTGGTGGCCCGCGTCGCAGTCGCCGCAGACGTCCGGTGGTGTCGCCCGGCACCGGGTCCAGGAGACCGCGGTGCACACGTACGACGCCGAGCTCAGCGGGGGCGCCCCGCAGCCGCTGCCGGTCGAGTTGGCACTCGACGGTGTGGAGGAGTTCCTGTTCACCGTCTGCGCGACGCCGAGTGCCTGGCCGCACAAGCCCACGGCCTTCGACTTCCACGCCGCGGAGGGCCGCTCCTGGCGCCTCACGGTCGACGGCGACGGCGCACGCGTCACCCGCATCCCCGCGCCCACCGCCGCGACCGGTGAGGACTCGGACGCAGCCGCGCCGCCGTCCATGGCACGGCCAGTGAGCTGGTCCTCTACCTGTACGACCGGATCAAGGCCGACTCCTTGCACGTTGACGGAGACGCAGGGCTGCTCGACCTGCTCCGCGCCTGGGAGCCGGAGGAGAAGTAGGACGTAGCGGGGGCGGTTGGCCGCGCCTCGAACCGGTAGGACACGGCTCGTCGCCAGGTTCGTCGGTCCCGGCACCGGGCTCAAACCCGCGAGGCGGCCGCGGGGCGTCACCAAGCCGATCGGCTACCCGGTCAGGGCTCGAACTCACGACCTCCGCACGATCAGAGACGAGTACATCGACAGCCGGGCAACCGCAGGCCGGCTCGCTCTCCGTACAGAGCGAGCCGGCCGTTCTGCGTCGCGCCCCTGGCCGCGCTCGTGGTCCCACGAACCCGCCAGATGATCATCCCGTGGAACGGATTCCGGCAAGCCGTCCGGAGCGAGTCGGGGTGCGGGACCGGCTCCCACCACGGCGAAGTCCGGAGCCGCCCGCAGATAGGTCAGAAGCACCACGCACTGTTCGCCGGATGCCCCGAGAAGCCGATGTCGGAAAAACAAGCAAGCATGATTGCTTTTTTCTCGGGGCGGTGCCACGCTGCTGGTCGGCGCCGCCCGCCCGAGGGTGCGCCCAACTCACCGGCAGGGGAGGCGCATTGGCGCGCGACGGCACGGTACTGCGGATCGGCAACGCCTCGGGGTTCTACGGGGACCGCTTCGCGGCGGTGCGGGAGATGCTCACCGGGGGGCCGCTGGACGTGCTCACCGGGGACTATCTGGCCGAGCTGACCATGCTCATCCTCGCCCGGGACCGCTTGAAGGACCCGTCGCTCGGCTACGCCAGGACCTTCCTGCGCCAGATGGAGGAGTGCCTCGGCCTGGCCCGGGACCGCGGCGTGAGGATCGTGGTCAACGCGGGCGGCCTCAACCCGGCCCGGCTCGCCGAGGAGTTGCGCGCGCTGGCCCGGCGGCTCGGCGTCGAGGCGGCCGTCGCCCATGTCGAGGGTGACGACCTGCTCCCGCGCCGCGCAGAACTGGGCCTGCCCGAGGGCCTGTTGGCCGCCAACGCCTACCTCGGCGGGTTCGGCGTCGCGGCCTGTCTGGCCGGCGGCGCCGACGTGGTGGTGACCGGCCGGGTGACGGACGCGGCGCTGGTCGTCGGCCCCGGGATCGCCCATTTCGGCTGGACCCCGCAGGACCTGGACGCCCTGGCCGGCGCCGTGGTGGCCGGGCACGTCCTGGAGTGCGGCGCCCAGGCGACCGGCGGCAACTACGCCTTCTTCCACGAGCACGACGTCACCCGCCCCGGCTTCCCGCTCGCCGAGCTGCACGCCGACGGCTCCAGCGTGATCACCAAGCACCCGGGCACCGGCGGCGCCGTCACCACCGGCACCGTCACCGCCCAACTCCTCTACGAGACCGGCGGATCGCACTACCTCGGCCCCGACGTCACGGCCCGGCTGGACACCGTGCGGCTCACCGGGCAGGGCCCGGACCGGGTCCGGATCGACGGCGTGCGCGGCGAGGCCCCGCCGCCGACCCTGAAGGCGGGCCTCAACCGGCTCGGCGGCCACCTCAACGAGGTGGTGTTCGTCCTCACCGGCCTGGACATCGAGGCCAAGGCCGCACTCGTCCGCCGGCAGTTCGACGACGCCCTGTCGCCCGCCGCCCGCCCCGCCGAACTGCGCTGGACGCTGGCCCGCACCGACCACCCGGACGCCCCGACCGAGGAGGCCGCCTCCGCGCTGCTCCGGCTGGCCGCCCGGGACCCGGACCCGGCCAAGGTCGGGCGTGAACTAGGCAAGGCGGCCGTGGAGTTGGGGCTGTCCGGCTACCCGGGCTTCCACCTCACCGCCCCGCCGGGGCCGGGTGCGCCGTACGGGGTGTTCAGCGCCGCGTACGTCGACGCCAAGGCCGTCGAACACACCGCCGTCCTGCCGGACGGCCGCCGGATCGCCGTACCGCCGCCGCCCGTCACCGGGCAGGCCCGCCCGGTGGAGGGCGAGCTGCCCGAGCCGCTGCCGGCCGGCCCGACCCGGCGGGCCCCGATCGGCCTGGTGGCCGGCGCCCGCAGCGGCGACAAGGGCGGGGACGCCAACCTCGGCGTCTGGGCCCGTTCCGCGGACGGCTGGCGCTGGCTGGCGCACGCCCTCACCGTCGAGAAGCTGCGCGAACTCCTCCCCGAGGCATCGGAGTTGACCGTCACCCGGCACGTGCTGCCGAACCTGCGCGCGGTCAACTTCACCCTCACGGGACTGCTCGGCGAGGGCGTCGCCGCCCGGCACCGCTTCGATCCGCAGGCCAAGGCCCTCGGGGAGTGGCTGCGCTCCCGTCACCTCGACATCCCGACCACGCTCCTGGACAGCCCGGAGGCCCCGCTGTGACCGTCCTGACCACCCGCGTCGACCCGGCCGGGCCCGAGTGCGCCGAGCACCGCGCCGCGATGGTCGGCCGGCTCGCCGAGCTCGCCGCCGAGCACGCCAAGGCGCTGGCCGGCGGCGGCCCCAAGTACGTGGAACGCCACCGCAAGCGCGGCAAGTTGCTGGCCCGTGAGCGGATCGAGCTGCTGCTCGACCCGGACTCGCCCTTCCTGGAGCTGTCCCCGCTGGCCGCCTGGGGGAGCGACCACCCGGTGGGCGCGGCGCTGGTCACCGGCATCGGCGTGATCGAGGGCGTCGAGTGCGTGGTCACCGCCAACGATCCGACGGTGCGCGGCGGCGCCAGCAACCCGTGGACCCTGCGCAAGGCCCTGCGGGCCAACGAGATCGCGCTGAACAACCGCCTCCCGCTGGTCAACCTGGTCGAGTCCGGCGGCGCCGACCTGCCCAGCCAGAAGGAGATCTTCATCCCCGGCGGCGCCCTCTTCCGTGACCTCACCCGGCTGTCCGCCGCCGGGATCCCCACCGTGGCCGTGGTGTTCGGCAACTCGACGGCCGGCGGCGCCTACGTGCCCGGCATGTCCGACCACACCGTGCTGGTCAAGGAGCGCGCCAAGGTGTTCCTCGGCGGCCCGCCGCTGGTGAAGATGGCCACCGGCGAGGAGGCCGACGACGAGTCGCTCGGCGGCGCCGAGATGCACGCCCGGGTCTCCGGCCTGGCCGACCACTTCGCGGTGGACGAGGCGGACGCCCTGCGGATCGCCCGCCGGATCGTCGCCCGGCTGGACCACCGCAAGCCCGGCCCCGCCCCGGACCCGTCCGCCGAGCCGCCGAAGTACGCCGAGGAGGAGCTGCTCGGCATCGTCCCGGGCGACCTCAAGGTGCCCTTCGACCCGCGCGAGGTGATCGCCCGGATCGTCGACGGCTCCGACTTCGACGAGTTCAAGCCGCTCTACGGCAGCAGCCTCGCCACCGGCTGGGCCCGCCTCCACGGCTACCCGGTCGGCGTCCTGGCCAACGCCCAGGGCGTGCTGTTCAGCCAGGAGTCCCAGAAGGCCGCCCAGTTCATCCAGCTGGCCAACCAGCGGAACACGCCGCTGCTGTTCCTGCACAACACCACCGGCTACATGGTCGGCAAGGACTACGAGCAGGGCGGCATCATCAAGCACGGCGCGATGATGATCAACGCCGTCGCCAACTCCAGGGTCCCGCACCTGTCCGTGCTGATGGGCGCCTCCTACGGGGCCGGCCACTACGGCATGTGCGGCCGCGCCTTCGAGCCGCGCTTCCTGTTCGCCTGGCCGAGCGCCAAGTCCGCGGTGATGGGCCCGCAGCAGCTCGCCGGAGTGCTGTCGATCGTCGCCCGGCAGTCCGCCGCGGCGAAGGGGCAGCCGTACGACGAGGACGCGGACGCGGCGATCCGGGCGATGGTCGAGCAGCAGATCGAGGCCGAGTCGCTGCCGGTGTTCCTCTCCGGCCGGCTCTACGACGACGGCGTGATCGACCCGCGCGACACCCGTACGGTGCTCGGCCTGTGCCTGTCCGCGATCCACAACGCGCCGGTCGAGGGCGCGCACGGCTACGGCGTCTTCCGCCTGTAAAGGACCCCCGAGACAATGATCACCAACCTGCTGGTCGCCAACCGGGGTGAGATCGCCCGCCGGGTCTTCCGCACCTGCCGGGAGCTCGGTATCGCGACCACCGCCGTCCACTCCGACCCGGACGCCGGGGCCCCGCACGTGCGGGAGGCCGACGCCGCCGTCCGGCTGCCCGGCGCCGCGCCCGCCGACACCTACCTGCGCGCCGACCTGATCGTCGGGGCCGCGCTCGCCGCCGGGGCCGACGCCGTCCACCCCGGGTACGGATTCCTCTCCGAGAGCGCCGAGTTCGCCCGGGCGGTGCTCGACGCCGGCCTGGTCTGGGTCGGCCCGCTGCCGGCCGCGATCGCCGCGATGGGCTCCAAGACCGCCGCCAAGCGGCTGATGGCCGAGGCCGGGGTGCCGGTGCTGGGCGCGCTCACCGAGCCCGCCGAGGCCGACCTGCCGCTGCTGGTCAAGGCCGCGGCGGGCGGCGGCGGGCGTGGCATGCGCGTGGTGCGGAGCCTGGCCGACCTCCCCGGCGCGCTGGCGGCCGCCCGGGCCGAGGCGGCCAGGGCCTTCGGCTCGGACGAGGTGTTCTGCGAGCGCTACCTGCCCGCCGGACGCCACGTCGAGGTCCAGCTGCTGGCCGACGCCCACGGCACCGTCTGGGCGGTCGGCGACCGCGACTGCTCGCTCCAGCGGCGCCACCAGAAGGTGATCGAGGAGGCTCCGGCCCCCGGCCTGCCGGCCGGGGTCCGCGCCGAACTGCACGCGGCGGCCCGCGCCGCGGCCCGGGCGATCGACTACACCGGCGCCGGCACCGCCGAGTTCCTGCTCGCCGAGGACGGCCGGTTCTTCTTCCTGGAGATGAACACCCGGCTCCAGGTCGAACACCCGGTCACCGAGGCCGTCACCGGACTGGACCTGGTGGCCCTGCAACTCGCCGTCGCCGAGGGCGCCGCGCTGCCGCCCGAGCCTCCGGCCTCCCGCGGGCACGCGATCGAGGCCCGGCTCTACGCCGAGGACCCGGCCAGGGACTGGCAGCCCGCCACCGGCACCCTGCACCGGCTCGAACTGACCCTCCCGTACCAGGAGTTCACCGGTACCGGAGCCGGTACCGGAGCCGGAGCCGGAGCCGGAGCGGGCACCGGACTGCGGCTGGACTCCGGCGTGGCGGCCGGCAGCGAGATCACCCCGCACTACGACGCGATGCTCGCCAAGGTGATCGCCTGGGCGCCCACCCGTGCCGCCGCCGCCCGCCGGCTCGCCGACGCGCTCGCCCGCGCCCGCGTCCACGGCCCCGCCACCAACCGGGAACTGCTGGTCCGCGCCCTGCGCCACCCGGCGTTCCTGGCCGCGGAGCTGCACACCGGCTTCCTGACCGAGCACACCGCCGAGCTCACCGCCCCGGACACCAAGGGCGCCGACCGCGCCGCCCTGGCCGCCGCCCTCGCCGACGCGGCCGGCCGCCGCGGCGCCCTGCCCTCCGGCTGGCGCAACCTGCCCTCCCAGCCGCAGCTCAAGCGCTACCGGGCCGAGGACGGCACCGAGTCGGCCGTCCGCTACCGGCTCACCCGGGCCGGCCTGCTGGCCGAGGACCACCCGGGCGTCGAGCTGGTCGAGGCCGCGCCGGACCGGGTCGTGCTGTCCGAGGACGGGCTCCGCCGCACCTACCACGTCACCCGGTACGGCGACCGGGTGCACGTCGACACCCCGGCCGGCTCCGCCGCGCTCACCGCCCTGCCGCGCTTCCCCGACCCCACCGTCCGCACCGACCCCGGCGCCCTGCTCGCCCCGATGCCCGGCACCGTCGCCCGGGTCGTCGCCGCCGTCGGGGACACCGTCACCGCCGGCCAGCCGCTGCTGGTGCTGGAGGCGATGAAGATGGAACACCGCATCGCCGCCCCGACCGACGGCACCCTCGTCGAACTGCGCGCCGCCCCCGGCCGGCAGGTCGAAACCGGCACCCTGCTGGCCGTCGTCCAGCCCACCGAAGCCTGAGGAAGGACCCCGCATGTCCACCATCGGCAGTCAGCTCCTGGAGACCCCCGAACGCCAGGCCCTGCGCCGGGCCGTCGGCGACCTCGGCCGCCGCTACGGCTCCGCCTACTACCTCGCCAAGGCCCGGGCCGGCGAGCCCGCCGACGAACTGTGGGCGGAGGCCGGCAAGGCCGGCTACCTCGGCGTCAACCTGCCCGCCGAGTACGGCGGCGGGGGCGGCGGCATCACCGACCTTGCCATCGTCCTGGAGGAGCTCGGCACCGCGGGCTGCCCGCTGCTGCTGCTCATCGTCTCCCCGGCGATCTGCGGCACCGTGATCGCCCGCTACGGCACCGAGGAGCAGAAGCGCCGCTGGCTGCCCGGCCTGTCCGACGGCAGCCGCAGGATGGCCTTCGGCATCACCGAACCCGACGCCGGTTCCAACACGCACCGGATCTCCACCGTCGCCCGCCGGGACGGCGAGGACTGGCTGCTGACCGGCCGCAAGGTCTTCGTCTCCGGCATCGACCACTGCGACGCGGTGCTGTTCGTGGCCCGCACCGAGGACGCGCGGACGGGCAAGCTGAAGCCCTGCCTGTTCGTCGTTCCGCGCGAGACCCCCGGCTTCGAGTACCGGGCGATCCCGATGGAGCTCGTCGCCCCGGAGAAGCAGTTCCAGGTCTTCCTGGACGACGTGCGACTGCCCGCCGACGCCCTGGTCGGCGACGAGAACGCGGGCCTGCTCCAGCTGTTCGCCGGCCTCAACCCCGAGCGCGTCCTCACCGCCGCGTTCTCGCTCGGCCTCGCCCGCCAGGCCCTCGGCAAGGCCGTCGAGTACGCGAAGACCCGCACCGTCTGGTCCACCCCGATCGGCGCCCACCAGGGCCTGGCCCACCCGCTGGCCCAGTGCGCGGTGGAGATCGAGCTGGCCCGGCTGATGACCCAGAAGGCCGGGCTGCTCTACGACGCCGGCGAGGACCTCGCCGCCGGGGAGGCCGCCAACATGGCCAAGTACGCCGCCGGCGAGGCCGCCGCCCGGACCGTCGACCAGGCCGTGCAGACCCTCGGCGGCAACGGCCTGACCCAGGAGTACGGGCTGGGCGCGCTGCTGGCCGCCACCAGGGTCGGCCGGGTCGCCCCGGTCAGTCGGGAGATGGTGCTCAACTACGTGGCCCAGCACACCCTCGGGCTGCCCAAGTCGTACTGAGCCCCGACGTCGCGAACGGACGTGCGGACACCCGCGCACCGGTCCCGGTGACCGGTGCGACGGCCCGTGGTCGGGGGAGGTCCAGGGGCGCACGGCCACGGTGCACACCGCCGCGTCGGGCGCCCCCCGGGAGCAACCCGCGCCACACGAGGTCCCGCACGGGTTCCCCACAATGGCCGAGCCGGACCCCCGACTGTCCGTATGCTCCTGAACGCGCCCCGCACGGAACTGCTCGCCGGTTTTGTTGCTACGTCAACTTCCTTACTGGAGGCTCACCTTGGTGTTCCGCAGCGAGTTCCCCGACGTTCCGGTGGTCGACCTGCCGATCCACGAAGCGGTGCTCGGCGCCGCGGCGAGGTACGGCGACCGCCCGGCCCTGATCGACGGCGTCACCGGCGACATCGTCACGTACGCCCAACTCGCCATCACCGTCGAGCGGATGGCCGCCGGGCTGGCCGACACAGGCGTCCGCCGCGGTGACGTCGTCGCCCTCTTCAGCCCCAACTCGACCGCCTACCCGATCGCCTACTACGGCGCGAGCAGGGCCGGCGCCACCATCACCACGGTCTCCTCCTTCGCCACGCCCACCGACCTCGCCGGCCAGCTGAGCGACAGCGGCGCCCGCTGGCTGGTCACCGTCTCCGCCTTCCTGCCGACCGCCCGTGCGGCCGCCGAACTCCTCGCCGAACAGGGCCGCCCGCTGGCCGAGATCGTCGTCCTGGACGGCGCCGAGGGCCACCGCTCGCTCACCGACCTGCTGACCACCACCGCCCCCGTCCCCGAGGTCGCCGTCGACCCGGGCGAGGACATCGCCGTGCTGCCGTACTCCAGCGGCACCACCGGCCTGCCCAAGGGCGTCATGCTCACCCACCGCTCGATCGCCACCAACCTCGCCCAGTGCGACGCCCTCTACCACCCCGCCGAGGGCGAACGGGTGCTCGCCGTCCTGCCGTTCTTCCACATCTACGGCCAGGCCGCGCTGCTCAACCAGCCGCTGCGCTGCGGCGCCACCGTCGTCGTGCTGCCCCGCTTCGACCTGGAGCAGTTCTGCCGCACCGTCCAGGAGCAGCGGGTGCAGGCCCTGGTGGTGGCCCCGCCGATCGCCATCGCGCTCGCCCGGCACCCGATCGTCGACCAGTACGACCTCTCCTCGGTCGAGTACCTGCTGTGCGCCGCCGCCCCGCTCGACCGCGAACTCGCCGACGCCTGCGCCCGGCGCCTGGGCCTGCCGCACCTGCTCCAGGGCTACGGCATGACCGAACTCTCCCCGGTCACCCACGTCGTCTCCCCGCGCGAGGGCGACCCCTCGCCCGGCTCCGTCGGCCGGATGCTCCCCTCCACCGAGCTGCGGATCGCCGCCCTGGACGGCTCCGACGGCGACCTCGGGCCCGACGAGCGCGGCGAGCTGCTGATCCGCGGCCCCCAGGTGATGAAGGGCTACCTCGGCCGCCCCTGCGAGACCGCCGCCGTGGTCGACGCCGAGGGCTGGCTGCACACCGGCGACGTCGGCTTCGTGGACGGGCGCGGCTACCTGCACATCGTCGACCGGGTCAAGGAACTGATCAAGTACAAGGGCTACCAGGTCGCCCCCGCCGAGCTGGAGGCCGTCCTGCTCGGCCACCCGCAGATCACCGACGCCGCCGTGATCGGCGTCCGGGACGCCGAGGGCACCGAGTGCCCCAAGGCCTTCGTGGTCCGCGCCCCCGGCAGCACCCTCACCGAGGACGAGGTCACCGGGTACGTCGCCGGGCAGGTCGCCCCGTACAAGAAGGTCCGCGTCGTGGAGTTCGTGGACACCGTCCCCAAGTCCGCGGCCGGCAAGATCCTCCGGCGCGAACTGCGCGCCCGCGAGGCCGCCCGCACCGCCGTCCGCTGACCGGCCCCGGGCGCCCCGGCGGCCGCGGACCCGCGCCCGTCTGTGAGGATCTTCCTGCCGCGCCCCGACCGGGAGCCGCCGCGCCCCGACCGGAACAGGAACCGCCCGCCGCCATGACCAGCCACCCCGCCGCCCGCACCCCGCAGCAGGACCGCAGCCGAGCGACCAGGGCCCGGCTGCTGGCGGCGGCCGTGGACTGCCTGGCCGAGCTCGGCTGGCACGGCTCCACCGTCGCCGTCGTCGCCGAGCGGGCCGGGGTCTCCCGGGGCGCGGCCCAGCACCACTTCCCGACCCGCGAGGACCTCGTCACCGCGGCCGTCGAGCACGTCACCGCCGAGCGGCTGGCCGCCGTCCGCGCCCACGCGGACGAGCTGCCGGCCGCCGGACCGGACCGCACCCGCGCCGTCGTCGACATGATCGTGCGCCTCTACACCGGCCCGCAGTTCCGCGCCGCCCTGCACCTGTGGACCGCCGCCGCCACCGAGGAGTCGCTGCGTGAGCGGATCATCGCCCTGGAGGGACACGTCGGCCGCGAGGCCCACCGGGCCGCCGTGGAGTTCCTGGACGCCGACGAGAGCCGCCCCGGCGTCCGCGAATCGGTGCAGGCCACGCTGGACCTCGCCCGCGGACTGGGCCTCGCCAACCTGCTCACCGACGACAGCCACCGACGTTCCGGAGTGATCCGGCAGTGGGCGGGCGTTCTGGAGAGTACGCTGCGGCCGGTACGCCCATGACGCCCGTACACCCGGAGCGGCCGGAGGCCCCTGACCAAGGGGTCGCCGGGCGGCCGATGTCCGTGCAGTCTGGAGAAGAACCCGGCCGGCACGGACCGCGAGGCCCAACCGGCCGGGCACGAGCCGAACCGGGGTGCTGCCTGATCATGCACGGACACGAGTGGGACGCTGCCGACGCCGCCGACCCGGCACCGGGCGGTACCCCGGGCCGCCCCGAGGGCGCGCACCCCGAAGGCCACCGGCTCGTCCCGTTCGCGACGGCGCTGCTCCAGGGCGACGGACTGATCCTGCACTGGAGCGAGGACGCCGAGACCCTCCTGGGATACACCGCCGAGGAGGCCGTCGGCAGCTACGCCGCCCAGCTGCTCACCGACGAGTCCGACCGCTCCGAGGTGCTCGAACTCTTCCAGCGGATCATGAGCGGCACCGGCTGGTCCGGTGTCTTCCCGGTCCGCCACCGCGACGGCCACAAGGTCGACCTGGAGTTCCGCACCTACCCGATCGCCGGCCCGGCCGGCACCCTGCTGCTGCTCGCCACCGCCTCCGACACCCGCGCCCTGCACGCCGTCGAGGCCGACCTCGCGGTGCTCGACGGCATCTTCGACCGCTCGCCGATCGGCATGGCCGTCTACGACACCGAGCTGCGCTACGTCCGGATCAACGAGGCACTCGCCCGGATGAACGGGGTACCGGTCGCCGCCCACCTCGGCCGCCGGATACCCGTCGTCCTGCCCGGCATCAACAGCGCCGAGATCGAGCAGATCATGCGCCAGGTGCTCAAGACCGGCAAGCCCGCCCTGGACGCCCGCTCGCACGGCAGGGTCCCCGGCGACCCCAAGCGGGACCACGCCTGGTCCGCCTCCTACTTCCGGCTGCAGGACTCCACCGGCCGGATCTTCGGCGTCTGCTCCTCGATCATCGACGTCACCGAGCGCTTCCAGGCCGAGGCCCGCGCCGCCCGCGCCCAGGAACGGCTCGCCATGATCGCCGAGGCGACCGCCCGGATCGGCACCACCCTCGACCTCCAGCGCACCGCCGAGGAGCTGATCGAGGCCGTCGTCCCCCGGTTCGCCGACTTCGCCACCGTCGATCTGCTGGAGCCGGTGCTGCGCGGCGCCGAGCCCACCGCGATCCCCTCCGACCGCAACATCACGCTGCGCGCCGTCGCCGTCGGGGAGTCCTACGAGACCGGCCTCGCGCACGCCGTGGACGTGATCGGCGAGACCTCCGAGTACGCCCCCGACCGCAGCTACGTCCAGTGCCTGCGCAGCGGGAAGCCGCTGCTGCGCGCCCGCGTGGACGAGGAGGCGCTGCGCGGACTGGTGGCCAGCGAGGACCGGGTGGCCCCCGGCATGGCGGCCGGCATCCACTCGTACCTGATGGTGCCGATCACCGCCAGGGGCATGGTGCTCGGCGGCTCCGAGTTCATCCGGATGCGCAACCCCCAGCCGTTCACCGCCGCCGACGTCGCCCTCGCCGAGGAACTGGTCGCCCGCACCGCGCTGGCGCTCGACAACGCCCGGCTCTACCGCCGCGAGCGGGAGACCGCCCTGACCCTCCAGCGCAGCCTGCTGCCGCAGGAGGTGCACCGCACCCTCGGCCTGGAGATCGCCTACCGCTACCTGCCCAGCAGCGTGGTCAGCGAGGTCGGCGGCGACTGGTTCGACGTGGTGCCGCTGTCCTGCGGGCGGGTCGCCCTGGTGGTCGGCGACGTGATGGGCCACGGCATCCGGGCCGCCGCCACGATGGGCCAGCTGCGCACCGTCGCCCGGACCCTCGCCACCCTCGACATGCCGCCCGAACAGGTCCTCACCCGACTGGACGAGACCGCCTCGGGAATCGGCGAGGGCCAGTTCGCCACCTGCATCTGCGCGGTGTACGACCCGCTGGAGCGCACCGTCCAGGTCGCCTCGGCCGGACACCTGCCGCCGGTCCGGGTCGCCCCCGACGGCACCGCCACCCGGGTGGACGTGCCGCCCGGGGTGCCGCTGGGCGTCGGCGGGGTGGCCTTCGAGTCGATCGAGTTCACCATCCCCGAGGGCGGCATGGTCACGCTCTACACCGACGGCCTGGTCGAGCGGCGCGGCCAGGACCTGGACGCCGGGATCGACCAGCTCGCCCGCACCCTGGCCGGCCCCGGCCGGACCCTGGAGGAGAGCTGCGACGCCGTCCTCGCCGCGCTGGTCACCGACGGCACCGAGGACGACATCGCGATGATCATGGCCCGGGTGCTCCCGCTGCCCGCCGACCGGATCGCCAGCCTGCCGCTGTCCGGCGGCGGCCGGCTGCCCGGCAGGGCCCGCCGCTTCACCCGCGCCACCCTCGAGGCCTGGGGCCTGTCCGCGCTCACCGACTACGCCGAACTGCTGGTCAGCGAGCTGGTCACGAACGCCCTGCTGCACGCGGACGCCCCGCGCCGGCTGAGACTGTTCCGCGACCGGGTGCTCACCGTGGAGGTCTCCGACGCCGGCGGCCAGACCCCGCAGCTGCGCCCGTTCGCCGAGCAGGACGAGGGCGGGCGCGGGATGTTCCTGGTCAGCGAGCTGGCCCAGCGCTGGGGCAGCCGGCTCACCCGGGACGGCAAGGTGGTCTGGGCGGAGCTGGAGCTGCCCTTCGGGGCCTCGTAGGAACGACCGTTCCGCGGACGAGAACGGCCGTTCCCCAGGGGGAAACGGCCGTTCTCATCCGTTCTCGGGCGCCCTTGCGGGTCGCTACGCGTCGACCTTCGGCTGGACGGCCGGCGCGTCGACCGTGCCCTCCGCGCCGGTCTCCGCCCCGGCCCGCCGCTCGGAGAGCCCGCGCAGCAGCCGCCAGGCCATCACGGCCGCACCGACCAGCAGCGCGGCGGCCAGCAGTCCGGCGCTGTTCATGCCGTGGACGAAGGACTCCCGGGCACTCGCCAGCAGCGGCTGGGCGAGCTCCGGCGACAGGCCCTGGGCCGTCTCGACGGCCGAGCCCAGCGACTCGCCGGCCCGGGCGGCGGCCGCCGGGTCCGTCCCGGCCGGGACGGCCAGACCGCTCGCGTACATCGAGCCGACCACCGAGCCCACCAGCGCGATGCCGAGCGCGGTGCCCAGCTCGTACGCCGTCTCCGAGACCGCCGAGGCGGCGCCGGCCTTGTCGGCGGGCGCGGCGCTCAGCACCAGGTCGGCGCCGAGCGTGTAGACGACGCCCTCGGCCGTTCCGACCAGCAGGAAGGAGGCGGCCAGCAGCAGGTAGGTGGTGTCCTGCGACAGCCAGCCGAGCGCGCCCACGCCCAGACCCATCGCCAGCAGACAGGCCGTCAGCGCCTTGCGGGCGCCGAAGCGCCGGGCGATCGCGGCGGTCAGCAGTCCGCCGGCCACCGAGCCGGCGAAGGCCGGCAACTCGGCCAGGCCGGCCTGGAGCGGCTGGTAGCCGCGGACCAGCTGGAGGTACTGCGAGACCACGAAGATCACGCCGGAGAGTCCGACCAGGGAGATCAGCGAGGCCGAGACGGCCGCGGTGAACCGCCGGTCGCGGAACAGCCGGACGTCGAGCAGCGGGGTCTCCAGCCGCAGCTGGCGGCGGACGAAGGCGAACAGCGCGGCGGCGCCCAGCACGAAGGCGACCGGCACGTCCCAGCGGTCCACGCCGTGTGCGGCGGCCTCCTTGACCGCGTACACCACGCCGATCACACCGGCCATCGACAGGAACACGCTCAGCACGTCCCAGCGGCCCGGCTTCGGGTCCTTGGACTCCGGCAGCAGCCAGGCGCCGGACACCAGCAGCAGGATCAGCACCGGGATGTTCATCAGGAACACCGAGCCCCACCAGAAGTGCTCCAGCAGCACCCCGCCGACCACCGGCCCGAGGGCGGCGCCGGCGGTGGCCGCCGCACCCCAGATGCCGATCGCGGTGGCCCGCTCCCGGTCGTCCGGGAAGAGCCCGCGGATCAGCGAGAGGGTGGAGGGCATGATCGTCGCCCCGGCCACGCCGAGCAGCGCGCGGGCCAGGATCAGCCAACCGGCGCTCGGCGCGTACGCGGCCAGCAGCGAGGCGGCGCCGAACGCGGCGGACCCGGCCAGCAGCAGCTTCTTGCGGCCGATCCGGTCGCTCAGGGCGCCCATGCTGACCAGCAGGCCGGCCAGGACGAAGGAGTAGGAGTCGCCGATCCAGAGCAGCTGGGTGCCGCTGGGGCGCAGCGTCTCGCTGATCGACGGGATGGCGAGGGAGAGGACGGTCGCGTCCAGGGCGACCACGGTCACGGCCAGGACGAGGACGGCGAGGCCGGTCCAGCGCTGGCGGGCGGTCAGGGTGCTCACGCTCCCACCTCGCTTCGCTCGGCAGGCGCTTCGCACAATGCGCGCCTCTTGATGATTCGTTCGCTTCGCTCACTCATGGAATATCGGTGTCCGGCCTGTGGTCGGCGGTGCTGTGGGTGGGGGAGGTGGCGGCGGGAGTGCAGGCGTCCGGTCTGCGCAGCGCGCCGCCGAGGAACAGCTCGGCGAGCGAGAAGGCGGCGTCGCGCGGGGCGAGCCGGCCGTCCTGGATGGCCCAGCCGACTCCGGCCACCAGGTCGAAGAAGGCCTCGCTCAGCCAGGCGGCGCTCAGCTCGATGCGGAACACGCCCTGCTGCTGGCCGCGCAGGAACAACGCGTGCAGCCGGGCGATCTGGACCTCCCAGAGGTCGTTGATGTCGTCGTGCTCGTAGAGCTGGTTCTCGCCGGCCAGGAAGGCGCAGAGTGTGGCGTCCGGGACGGAGGCGTCCACCAGGCGGCGCAGCGCGGCCTCGGCGTCACCCTGCTCGACCTCGGCGGTGTCCAGCGCGGTGGCGAACCGGCGCAGTCCGAGCAGGCCGATCTCGCGGATCAGCGCGTCGCGCCCCGGGAAGAGCCGGTGCAGCGTGGCGCGGCTGATGCCGGCGGCGCGCGCGATCTCGTCCAGGTGGGCGGTCGGGCGGCGGGAGAGCACGCCGACGGCGGCTTCCAGGACGGTGTCGCGATCGGTGGCCATGAGTCGAGTCTAGTTCATGTGAGACATGGATGTCTCATTATTGATTTCCGGCTCTCAGCTGAGGCGTGGGGGATCGGTGTCCGGGCAGCAAAAAACCGGGGACGGTGGGTGTACCGTCCCCGGTTCCGGGGTGTCGCCGTCGCGGCTCTGCTCGGCCCTGTTGCGGCGGCTCAGCTCTGGTTGTAGAAGCCGGTGTCGTCCATCGGGCGGTCGATCACCATGACCTCGACGTCGGCCGGGGTGAGCAGGAACACCCGCTTGGCGATCCGCTCGATGCCGCCCCTGGTGCCGAAGATCAGCCCGGAGGCGAAGTCGACCATGCGCTTGGCCTCGGCCTCCGCCATCTCGGTGAGGTCCATGACCACCGGGGTGCTCGCCCGGATGTGCTCACCGACCGTCCGGGCCGCCTCGAAGCCCGTCGGCCGCAGGGAGACGATCTTCGCGGGCGCGGGGACGGCCGGAACCGTCTCCTGATCGACCCACTCGTCGTCGTACACCGCGGCCGGGTAGTTCCCCGAGGGCATCAGCCACCCGTTGTGGTGCTCGTCGCGAAGTGCTCCCATGCCGCGCCTCCCTGCCTCGTCCCGTCCTGGTCCCCCGGGGTCGCGTGCCGTTCTTGACACGTCATCCACTCGTCGGAACTGTCCGAGTATCGCACTGTTCACCGGTCCCGTGCCCGCTCGCAACCCCCGTACGAGTCGTGCCGCGCCGGAAACCCGGGCGAACCCGGGCACTCCCACTGACGCGGCGCAGCGTCGTACGGTTGCGCGCGTTGACCTTATCGGTCGCCGTCACGGCGTAATTGACCTTCTGTCAACAATGCGGAAACGATTTCACCCGCGGCGTCACTCGCCGGTCGCACCGTCGATCAATTCGCGCAGAAGATCCGCGTGGCCGTTGTGTCGCGCGTACTCCTCGATCATGTGGGTGAGCATCCAGCGCAGCGTCACCGGCTCGCCCCGGCGCGGCTTCTTGCCGACGGTGTCCAGCGGCAGGCCGGCGGCGGCGCCGCGGGCGGCCTCGACCTCGGCGCGCCAGGTGGCGAAGTCGGCCGCGACGTCGGCGGTGTCGACGTCGTCGAAGTCGCCGTCCTCGTTCTCCTGTGTCCAGAAGTGGCCGTTGGTGATCTCCTGCCCGAGCAGGACGGACTGGAACCAGTACTGCTCCACCTCGGCCATGTGCCGGACCAGGCCCAGCAGCGAGAGGTTGGACGGCGGGACGGAGCGCAGCCGCAGCTGGTCGTCGGTCAGGCCCTCGCACTTCAGCGCGAGGGTGTCGCGGTGGTAGTCGAGGAAGGCGGTCAGGGTGGCGGCCTCGTCGGCCGTCGTCGGCGGGTCCACCCGCGGGTCCGTTTCGGTCATGCGCGCCATCCTGGCGTCCGGCCGCGCCCGGGCGCGAACGATTTTACGCCGCGGGGGCATGGTGGCTTGCTTGCGCCGGGTTCAGCCCGCCGTCGCTTGGCGTCGGGTGCGGGCCGTCCGCCACAGGCCGACCACGCTGCCCAGCACCAGCAGCGCGATCACCCCGGCCGACAGCAGGAAGGCCGCCGAGCCCGGCCGGCCCGCGCTGGCCGCCGCCGTGACGTACACCGCGGTGGTCGGCACCACGCCGATCGCGGTGGCCAGCACGAAGGGCAGGAAGCGGACGCCGGAGAAGGCCGCGCCGTAGTTGGCGGCCTGGAACGGCATGCCCGGCAGCAGCCGCAGCACCAGCACGCTGCGGAAGCCCTGCTCGGTGAACCGCCGGTCCAGCGTCCCGAGCACCTTGCCGCGCAGGTACGGGCGCAGCGCCTCGCGGCCCAGGCCCCGCCCGAGCACGAAGGCCAGGGCGGCGCCCACCGTGGTGCCGAGCACCGCCAGCAGCACGCCCTGCTGGATGCCGAGCAGCAGCCCGGCCGCCGCGTTGAGCGCCGGCCGGGGCACGAAGGCGAGTGTCCCCACCGCGTAGACCAGGGCGAACAGCGGGCCGAACCAGTACCCCGGCATCCGCTCCGACAGCCCGCCGGACAGCAGCTCCGTCGGGCTCCACAGCAGCAGCGACCCGGCGGCCGCCGCGAGCACCGCCACCAGCAGGGCGAACCGCCACCAGGGCGAACGCGACTGGACGGCGGCGGGCGCCGGCGGCGCGACGGGCGGCGCGGGAAGGGCCACGACGGGCGGCGCGGGAACGGCATCGGGCTCGAACACCGCCCGAGCCTAACCGGTGCCCGGGCCCCGCCCGCGCCGGGTCCCGGCTCAGCTGTACGGGCTCTTCTCCGGGTTGTAGTGCCAGTACTGGTTGTAGGCGCCCGAGAGGTACTGCCACTGGATCACCGGGGTGCCGTTGTCGATGACGCCGCCGGAGACGTCGAGGACCTGGCCGCTGTTGGCGTTCACGATCCGGCGCGGGGTGCCGGGGTGGCTGGCCGGCGGGTCGCTCCATTGCTGGTTGCGGCCTCCGTTGCAGCTCCACTGGCTGGCCTGGGTGCCCGGGACCTTGCTGAAGGCGGCGATCTCCAGGCACTTGCCGCTGTGCAGGTTGATCCAGCCCTGGGCGGTCTGGGTCCACTTCTGGTTGTCGCCGCCGGTGCAGGTCCAGATCCGGACCGGGGCGCCGTTGTCGGTGCGCCAGTCGGCGACCTCCAGGCAGAGGTCGTTCGGCCCGGCGTACATCCCGGTGCGGATCTCGGCGGGCCCGAAGTCGGCGGTGGTGGAGGCAGAGGTGGCGGTGGACGCGGTGGCGGGCGGGGCGGTGAGGGCCACCGCCGCGGTGGCGAGGACGGCGGCGGCGGTGGAGAGACGGGCTCTGAGGGGCATCTGTTCGACCTCCGTGGTCAGTGCACCTGACGCGGCCGGGCGAGGAATCCCAGCAGGCGTTGCCAGGAATCCCTGGCCGCGTCGGCGTGTTCGACAGCGGAGAGTTCGAAGAAGTTGTGCGGTGCGCGTGGATATTTGACGAACTCGTGCGGGCAGCCGGCGGTGGTGAGGGCCGCGTCGAAGGCCGCGACGGTGTCCGCCGGGATGTGCTCGTCGGCACCGCCCCAGAAGGCGAGGATCGGGGCGGTCAGCTCCCCGGCCAGCTGGGTGGGCCCCGGGGCGCCGTTGATGGCGTCCGGGTAGCCGTAGTAGCCGACGGCGCCGGCCAGGCCGAAGCGCGGCGCGGCGGTACGGAAGGCCTGCCGGCCGCCGAAGCAGAAGCCGAGCGCGACCACCTCGGCGGGCCCGACGGCGCGCAGCCGGGCCAGGGCGGCGGTGATGTCGGCGTCCAGCCCCTCGGGGGTGAGCGCGAGCAGGTGGGGGAGCAGGTTCGGCAGTTCGCCGAATTCCGCCGGCCGCTTTTCCGGGAATGCGCCGGCGGTGCGGCCGTAGTAGTCGAGGACGAGCGCCGGGTGGCCCTGTTCGGCGAGTCGGGCGGCGGTCTGCCGGTAGAACGCGGAAAGGCCCTTGTTGTCCGGCAGGACGAGCATGCCCGGCCCGGTGGCGATCTCCGGGCGGGCCAGGAAGGCACCGAAGCGGGTGCCGTCGGCCGAGGTCAGGACCAGTGGGGCGGCCTCGGCCAGCGGCCACGGGGCGGGTGCGAAGGCGGGCGGGGCGGCGTCCGGGTCGTAGCACACGGGGAATCCCTCTCGCGGAACACGAAGAACCGCCGGGCGCGGCTGCGCCCGGCGGTTCGAGACCTTAGCCGGGAATTCCCTCGGGAATTCACCATCATATCGCGTGGAGATCTTTTCCGGAAGGCTTTTCCGGTGACGGTGTGGTCACGTTTTCACCGGGCCCGCTTTTGCCGGCGGCGTTTTTCCGGGGGTGCCTTCGCGGCCGGAATTCCGCTCGGCCAGCCGCAGCGCCCCGGCGCTCAGCAGCAGGGCGCAGGCGAGCGCGGTGACCAGCCCGAAGGAGACGGTCAGCGAGGTGGCCTGGGCGAGGGCGCCGATGACCGCGGGGGCGATCAGGCCGGAGGTGTAGGTGACGGTGGCGACACCGGCGATGGCCTGGCTGGGATTGGTGCCGATCCGGCCGGCCGCGGCGAAGGCGAGCGGGACGATCACCGCGATGCCGATGCCGATCAGGCCGAAGCCGGGGATGGCCAGGGCCGGGCTGTCGGCGGCGACCACCAGCAGGCCGCCGGCGGTGGCGACGGCGCCGCCGATGCGGGTGGTGCGGACGGCGCCGAGGCGGCGGATCACCGCGTCCCCGGCGAGCCGGCTGACCGCCATGGTGAGCGAGAAGGCGGTGTACGAGGCGGCGGCGACGGTGGCCGAGGCGCCGGTGACGTCCCGCAGGTAGACGCCGCTCCAGTCCATCGAGGCTCCCTCGGCGAAGACCGCGCAGAAGCCGACCAGCCCGATCACCAGCGAGCTGCGCGGCGGCAGGGCGAACCGCGGCGGCTCCTCCGCGCCCTCGTGCGCCCGGATGTCCGGCAGGCCGCGGCAGACGGCCTGGGCGAGGACGAGCAGGACCGCCGCGGTGACGGCCAGTTGGAGCCGGGCGTCGAGGTCCAGGTGGGCGGCGAGGATGCCGAAGGGGGAGGCCAGCAGACCGCCCGCGCTCCACATCCCGTGCAGGCCGGACATGATCGGGCGGCCGAGCCGCTCCTCGATCTCCACGCCCTGGGCGTTCATCGCCACGTCCGCCATCCCCGAGGTGGCGCCGTACGCCAGCAGCGCCACGCACAGCGCCGGCAGCGAGGGGGCGAGCGCGGGCAGGGCGAGGGCGAGGCACCAGAGGGAGAGCAGTCCGCGCACCGCGGCCCGGCCGCCGTAGCGGTGGACGAAGCGGCCGGCCAGCGGCATGGCGAGGGAGGAGCCGATGGCGGGCATGACCAGGGCCAGTCCGAGCTGGCCGGCCGAGAGGTGGAGGTGGTTCTGGATCCAGGGGATGCGGGTGACGAAGCTGCCGGTGACGGCCCCGTGCACGCAGAAGACCAGGGCGATGCTCGCCCGGGCCCGGCGCGGCGCGGTCAGCGGCTCCGGCGGTGGTGGTGTGGTGGTCCCGGTCATGCGGTGTCCCTCCCGGTCGCGCGGCGCGGGCGCGACAGTGCCCTTGACGGTCGATAAATTATCAGGGAGGGATCCTGATAGAAAGGCTCTGGAAGGATGATCTGCCATGACCACCGCGCGTACGGCCACGCCGAGCACCGCCCGGGCGATCAACGACCGGCTGGCGCTCAACCTCCTGCTCGAACAGGGGCCCCTCACCGCGACCGAGCTGCGCGACCTCACCGGCCTGTCCCGGCCGACCGTCGCCGACCTGCTCGAACGCCTCCAGCGCACCGGCCTGGTGGCCGTCGTCGGTGAGCGCGGAGAACAACGGCGCGGCCCCAACGCCCGGCTCTACGCGCTGGTCGCCTCCCGGGCGCACCTCGCCGCCGTCGACGTCCGCTCCGGCGGCGTCAGCCTGGTCGTCGCCGACCTGGCCGGGCGCAGCCTGGCCACCGCCGAGGTCCCGGTCGACGGGGACGGCGGGCCGGACACCGCCGGGGCGATCGTCGCGACCCTGCTGGAGACCGCCCACGGCGTCGGCGTCGAACGGCTGCACACCGTCGCGGTCGGCGCCCCCGGACTGGTCGACCCGGCCACCGGGCGGCTGCAGAGCACCGGCAAGCTCCCCGGCTGGCACGCCGAACTCCTCGCCGCGCTGCAGGAGCTGCCCGGCACCGAGGTGATCCCGGAGAACGAGGTCAACCTGGCCGGGCGCGCCGAGTACCGGGTCGGCGCCGCGCGCGACCGCGACACCTTCGTGCTGATCTGGCTCGGCCACAGCGTCGGCGCCGCCGTGATCCTGGACGGCCGGCTGCGCCGGGGCTTCTCCGGCGGCACCGGCGAGATCTGCTTCCTGCCCGTCCCCGGCACCGTCGGCCTGCCCAGCGCCGACAGCTGCGAGGGCGGCTTCCACGGCCTGGTCGGCAGCGCCGCGATCTGCGCGCTGGCCCGTGCCCACGGACTGCCCGCCGACCAGGCCGGGGACGCCTCCGCCGCCGAGGCCGCCATACGGGCCGCCCTGGCGGCCGGCCCGGCGGGCGAGGGCTTCCTGGACGAGCTGGCCGAGCGGATCGCACTCGGCGCGGCGAGCGTCTGCGTGGTGCTGGACCCCGGCTGCGTGGTGCTCGGCGGCGAGGTCGGCCGGGCCGGCGGGCCGGAGCTGGCCGGCCGGGTCGAACGGCGGCTGGCCCTGCTCTCCCCGCTGAGCACCGAGGTGCGGGCCGGTACGGCGGGCGGCGGCGCGGTGCTCGCCGGCGCGGTGCTCACCGCCGGCGACGCGGTGCGGCGCGACCTCTTCGGCGAGCCGTGACGGCCCTCGCGTAACCGTCCGTGCCGCCGGTACGGCAGGATGGCGCGGGGGCGCACGCCTCCCGATCCCGAACCACCGTCAGGAGACGCACATGGGCCAGCCCGAGGCGCCGGCCAACCCGTACCGCATCGGCGAGGCCGCGGCGCTGCTCGGCGTCAGCGCCGACACCATGCGGCGCTGGGTGGACGCCGGGCGGGTCGCCGCCGCGCGGGACGAGAACGGGCACCGGATCATCCCGGGGGCCGAGCTCGCCGCCTTCGCCCGGGAGCTGGCGCGGCCGGAGAACGCCGAGACGGAGGGCCGGCCGTCCTCGGCCCGCAACCGCTTCCCGGGGATCGTCACCGACGTGGTGCTCGGTGACGTGGCCGCGCAGGTGGAGATCCAGGCCGGGCCGTTCCGGGTGGTGTCGCTGATCAGCCGGGAGTCGGCGGAGGAGCTGAACCTGGTGCCCGGCGCGCCCGCCACGGCGGTCATCAAGTCCACCAATGTGATGATCGAACGGCGCTGACGCTCCCCGCAGGAGCCGTCGCACCGAGTCGCCGCAGGAGTCCCGCACGAGTCCCCGCAGGACTCGCCGCAGGACCCCCGTCACGAGTCCCGGAACCGAACGAGAGGCCCGGATGCCACCCCCGCACCTGCCGACCACCCAGAGCGCCGTGCTCGCGATCGAGGCCGTGGCCGCCCGGCACGGTCGCACCGTCCGCGCCCAGCACGACATCGGCCGCGACCGGACCTTCGCCGGGCTGGTCGGCCCGGACGGCCCGGGCGACGAACTCGACGGGGCCTGCGGCGCCATCCCGCACGAGGCGCTGCTGGAGTTCGACGGCAGCCCCGCCGTCACCGTCCGGCTGTTCACCCACGACGAGGTCACCGTCACCGTCGAGGGCATCGCCTTCGACGTCGACCGCGACCGCGTCCCCGGCTTCCTGAACGCCGTCTGGTCCGACCTGGTGCACGTCAGGGCGCGCACCTTCCCGCCGTCCACCACGCTGATCGTCAGCGTCCCCGGGGAGCCGAGCCACCGCGAGGACGTCGGCGTCCGCGACCTCACTCCCTGGCTCGCCGGAAGGATCCGTTGACTTCCTCCCGCCTCCTGCAGGGAGGCGGTTTCCCCTCAGCCTCGCGGCTGAGCCGCAACGCGAGGGCGCTGCGGTCGGGAGGTTTCCTGCTTCATCGACGACTGCCCGCCCGGAGTGTTCCGTTGAGGTCCTACGCCGTCTCCACAGGCTGTCACCGCCAGTCCGGCGGCCAGGATGTTGAGGGCTGCGTTCACGTCCCGGTCGTGGGTCGCACCGCAGCCGCACGTCCACTCGCGGACATTGAGCGGCATCGTACTCCGCAAGGTGCCGCAGGCGGAACACAGCTTGGAGGACGGAAACCATCGGTCGACAACGACCAGTTCTCTGCCGTACCAGTCGGCTTTGTACTCCAGCATGGACCGCAGCTCGGACCACGAAGCACCAGCGATGGCGCGGGCAAGCTTGTGGTTCTTGAGCATGTTCTGAACAGCCAGGTCTTCGATCACGAGCGTTTGGTTCTCACGCACGAGAGCGGTTGTGACCTTGTGCAGGAAATCCCTGCGGCGGTCCGCGATACGGGCATGTGCCCGAGCGACCTTGATCCGCGCCTTCGCCCGGTTGTTGCTGCCTTCGGCCTTGCGGGACAGGTCGCGTTGGGCCTTTGTGAGGCGGGCACGGTCCTTCTGTTCGTGCTTCGGGCTGCGGATCCTCCCCTGGTCGTCGGTCAAACCCGCGATGGGGCGGGACAACGTGAGCAGGAAGGTGAGTCCGACATCGATGCCGACAGCGGTGTCCGTCACCGGCATCGGTGCGAGCCGATCGATGCACAGCAGGGAGACGAACCAGCGTCCGGCACTGTCCTGCGACACGGTGACGGTGCTCGGATCGCTGCCCTCCGGCAGTGCCCGGGACCACACGATCGCCAGCGGCTCCGTCATCTTCGCCAAGGTCAGCCGGCCGTCCCGGAACCGGAACGCCGAGCTGGTGTACTCGGCGGAGCGGCGGGACTTCTTCCGGGACTTGAATGTCGGGTACCCGGCCCGCCTCTGAAAGAAGTTGGTGAAAGCCCCTTGCAAGTGCCGCAGTGTCTGTTGCAACGGGACCGACGACACCTCGGCGAGGTAGGCCAGTTCCTCGGTCTTCTTCCAGGCGGTCAGCATCGCGCTGGTGGCGTTGTAGCCGACCCGCTCCTGACGAAGCGTCCACGCCTCCGTTCGGGCCTGCAACGCCATGTTGTAGACCTTTCGCACGCACCCGAATGTGCGCGACAGCTCAGCTGCCTGCGCATCGGTCGGATAGAAGCGGTACTTGAACGCCCGTCTCACCTGACGCGTGGTCATGTTCACAAACTAGTGCGGCCGCCGGTGAAGACCAAACCTGCCGGTCACGGCACCGCGGTTCGCACTTGATAGTGAATCACCTGTTGTCCCGCTCCGCGGGAGTCTCGCTTTCTCCCCTGACTGAATCCGGGGGTATCCACCAATGAGGACTCCGATGAACACCGCAGCCAAGCCGCTCGCCGTCGCCCACCGCGGCGACCCGTTCCGCTTCCGCGAGAACACCCTGCCCTCCGTCGAGTCCGCGCTCGCCGCCGGGGCCGACGCCGTCGAGGTGGACGTCCAGCTCACCCGCGACCGGGTGCCCGTGCTGCTGCACGACCGCACCCTGGGCCGGCTCTGGGGCGACCCGCGGTCGATCGACCGGGTCACCGCCGAACAGCTGGAGGAGCTGCGCCGGGGCCCGCTCGCTGTCCCCACCCTCGCCGAGGCGGTCAAGGCGGTGGCCGCCGTCGAGGGCCGCCGGCTGCTGATCGACCTGGACGACGCCGGGCCGGCCGCGGCCACCTGGGAGGTGGTCACCGGCCTCGGCGCCGAACGGGCCGTCGCCTTCTGCGGCCCCACCACCGCCATGCTCGCGGTGCGCGAACTCAGCCCCGACGCCGAGATCGCGCTCACCTGGAAGCAGCCCCGGATGCCCGTGCGCGCCCTGCTGGACGACCTGCGCCCGCGCTACCTCAACCCGCCGTTCGGCCTGGTCACCCCCGACTTCACCGCCGCCGCGGCGGGCGAGGGGCTCGCCGTGTCCACCTGGACCGCCGACCTGCGCCGCACCATGCGCCGACTGCGCGACACCGGCGTCGCCTCCATCACCTCCAACCGGATCGGCGTGCTGCGCTCGGTGCTGGACGGCCGCCGGTGACCGAACCGGCCCTCGGGCGGCGGGCGCTCGGCCGGGTCCTGCCGGCCCGCCGGCACCTGCTCGCCAGCACCGACCTGGCGCCGGCCGCGCCGGTCCACCACCTCGGCGGCCGTCGGGCCGATCGGCGGGCGACGGAGGCCGGGGCGGAGCGGGTGCCGGCCTTCGCGGGGGCGGGTGAGGGCGGGTCCGTGCGGTTCGGGGAACCCGGGTAGCTCGTTCGGGTGCTCCCGGTCGATCCGCCGCGCGGGCCGTCGGAACCTCTGCTGAGCTGGGGCGGTTCGGAAACGTCGACGACCCCCGGCGGAGGTGGCCGTGCCCGTGGAGCGTGCGCCCGGTGAGGAGCCGCGGCCGGACCACCGCAGGCCGTACCTGATGCTGCCGCCCGCGCTGCGGCAGGCGGCGGCCTGGTCGCTGGCGGTGATCCTGCTGATCGCCGTCGCCTCGCTGGTGGTCTTCGCGCTGGTCGAACTGCGGGCGGCCACCGTGCCGTTCATCCTGGCCCTGCTCGGGGCCTCGCTGCTCCACCCGGTGGTGCCCTGGCTGGTGCGCCGGGGCGTCGGACGGAGCCTGGCCGCCGGGCTGACCTGCGCGGTGCTGGTGGCCGCGGTCGGCGGGGTGATCGCGCTGCTGGTCAACTCCCTGGTGCACAGCGCCCCGCAGATCGCCTCCTCGCTCCCGGCGGCCGGGCGGCGGCTGGCCGGCTGGCTCGGACCCTTCGGGGCGAAGATCGAGCACGCGCTGAGCAACGCCAGGGGCGAGACCAACTCGCTGATCTCCACCCTCACCAACGGGGTGCTCTCCGGGCTCGGCCTGCTCACCCAGGTGATCACCGGCGGGGTGCTGGCGCTCGCCCTGGTGTTCTTCTTCCTCCGGGACGGGCATCGCACCGGCGACGCCATCCGCGCCTACCTGCCGGAGCGCAGCGCCACCACCGTGATCGCCTGCGCGGAGCGGGCCTTCGAGGCGATGGCCGGGTTCATGCGCGGCACCACCCTGATCGCCCTGATCGACGCGAGCTTCATCACCATCGGCCTGGTCGCCCTCGGCGTGCCGGGTGCGCCGGGGCTCGGCGCGCTGGTCTTCATGGGCGCCTACATCCCCTTCGTCGGCGCGTTCCTGTCCGGCACGGCGGCGGTGCTCGTGGCCCTCGCCAACGGTGGCCTCGGTACGGCCCTGTGGGCGCTCGGCGTGGTGCTCGCGGTGCAGTTGATCGAGGGCAACATCCTCCAGCCCGTCATCCAGAGCCGCACGGTCGAGCTGCACCCGGCCACCATCATGGTCGCCGTGGTGGCCGGCGCCGGCATCGCCGGCATCATCGGCGCCCTGCTCGCCGTCCCGGTCTGCGCCGCCGGCATGGGTGTCGTCACCGTGCTGCGGGGCGACCGGGAGCGGGCGGGGAAGTCGCTTGCCGGGCCGTGAGTCGCCGTGTGATCATCACTAATGCGAAACAAGTCGCAATAGTGCTTGAGGGGGCGTTCATGGAGCTGATCGAGGTGGCCGGGGCGGGGGCCGGGCCGTACGGGGTGGCGGTGGGGGCCGACGGGGGTGTCTGGTTCACCCTGGTGCACGGCGGGGAGATCGGACGGCTGGCTCCCGACGGGGCGGTGGAGCGGTTCGGGCTCGGGGCGGCCGGGTGCGGGCCGGCGGTGATCGCGGCGGGGCCGGACGGGGCGATGTGGTTCAGCCGGTTGCGGGACCACCGGATCGGGCGGATCGACGCGGGCGGGGCGACGGCGTCCTTCGCGCTGCCGACGGCGGACGCCGGGCCGTACGGGATCGCCGCGGGGCCCGACGGGGCGCTCTGGTTCACCGAGTTGAACGCGAACCGGGTCGGGCGGATCACCGTCGACGGCGAGGTGACGGAGTACCCGCTGCCGGTCGACGGGGCCTTCCCCTCGCTGATCACGGCCGGGCCGGACGGCGCCCTGTGGTGCACGCTCCACCAGGCGGACGCGGTGGCGAGGGTCGCCACGGACGGCGAGGTGACCGTCCACCGGCTGCCCACCGGGGGCACCGCGCCGGTCGGGATCGCTGCCGGGGCGGACGGGGCGCTCTGGTACGTCGGGATCGGCGGCGGGCTGGTCGGGCGGATCACCGTCGACGGGGAGGTGACGGAGTACCCGCTGGCCGACCGCTCGGCCAGGCCGCACGCGATCGCGGCCGGGCCGGACGGCCGGCTCTGGTTCACCGAGTGGGGCGCCGGGCGGATCGGGGTGCTCACGCCGGACGGCCGACCGGACGGGTACCCGATCTCCGGCGAGCGCGCCGAGCCGCACGGCATCGCCGTCGCCCCGGACGGCACGGTGTACGCGGCGCTGGAGCGCGGGCAGATCGCCCGGCTGACGCCGTAGCAGCGCCCGACGGCCGGTCAGGAGGTCCCGGTCGCCCGGTCGGGAGGTCCCGGTCGCCCGGTCGGGAGGTCCCGGTCGGGGCCCGGGAACTCGGGCCCAGCGGCCCCGGGCGGGCGGGCCGAAGGGCCCTGGGGTGCGGAGGCGGCGAATTCGGATCATGGATCGCCATCCATTCGCACGACGTTCCGAAGGAGTGCGTCCTTGAGCGCCACCCAGGCACAGGGCGACCCCACCTCACCGCCAACGGCCATCCCCGCGGGGACGGTCAGGGCCAGGAGGCCCGGCTCGGCCCTGGTCAGGCTGCTGACCACCACCGACCACAAGACGATCGGCACCATGTACCTGGTGTCATCGTTCGCGTTCTTCCTGATCGGCGGCATCCTCGCCCTGGTCATGCGCGCCGAGCTGGCTCGTCCCGGGACCCAGATCCTGTCGAACGAGCAGTTCAACCAGGCGTTCACGATGCACGGCTCGGTGATGCTGCTGCTGTTCGCCATGCCGCTGTTCACCGGCTTCGCCAACTGGATCATGCCGCTCCAGATCGGCGCCCCGGACGTCGCCTTCCCGCGGCTGAACATGCTGTCGTACTGGCTGTTCATGTTCGGCTCGCTGATCGCCGCGGCCGGCTTCGCGACCCCGCAGGGCGCCGCCGACTTCGGCTGGTTCCTCTACGCGCCGCTGTCCGACGCGATCCACTCGCCCGGCGTCGGCGCCGACATGTGGATCATGGGCGTGACGCTGTCCGGCTTCGGCAGCATCTTCGGCGCCGTCAACTTCATCACCACCATCATCTGCATGCGCGCGCCCGGAATGACCATGTTCCGGATGTCCATCTTCTGCTGGAACGTGCTGCTCACCTCGGTGCTGGTGCTGCTGGTCTTCCCGGTGCTGGCCGCCGCGCTGCTGGCGCTGGAGTGCGACCGCAAGTTCGGCTCCCACGTCTTCGACCCGGCCAACGGCGGGGCGATGCTCTGGCAGCACCTGTTCTGGTTCTTCGGGCATCCCGAGGTGTACATCCTGGCGCTGCCGTTCTTCGGGATCGTCTCCGAGGTCATACCGGTGTTCAGCCGCAAGCCGATGTTCGGCTACGCCGGCCTGATCGCCGCGACGGTGGCCATCGCGGGCCTGTCGGTGACGGTGTGGGCGCACCACATGTACGTCACAGGACAGGTCCTGCTGCCGTTCTTCTCCTTCATGACCTTCCTGATCGCCGTCCCGACCGGGGTGAAGTTCTTCAACTGGGTCGGCACCATGTGGAAGGGCTCACTGAGCTTCGAGACCCCGATGCTCTGGACGGTCGGCTTCCTGGTCACCTTCCTGTTCGGCGGCCTGACCGGCGTGCTGCTCGCGGCCCCGCCGATCGACTTCCACGTCTCCGACTCGTACTTCGTGGTCGCGCACTTCCACTACACGCTGTTCGGCACCGTGGTCTACGCGATGTTCGCGGGCTTCCACTTCTGGTGGCCGAAGATGACCGGCAAGAAGCTCGACGAGCGGCTCGGCCGGATCACCTTCTGGACGCTGACCATCGGCTTCAACGCCACCTTCCTGGTCCAGCACTGGCTGGGCGTGGAGGGCATGCCGCGCCGCTACGCCGACTACCTGGCCTCGGACGGCTTCACCACCCTGAACACCGTCTCGACCATCGGCTCGTTCCTGCTCGGCCTGTCGATCCTGCCGTTCCTCTACAACGTCTGGAAGACCGCCAAGTACGGCGAGAAGGTCACCGAGGACGACCCGTGGGGCTGGGGCCGCTCGCTGGAGTGGGCCACCTCCTGCCCGCCGCCGCGGCACAACTTCGTCAAGCTGCCGCGGATCCGCTCCGAATCCCCGGCCTTCGACCTCCACCACCCGGACATCGCGGCCCGGGACATCCTGGAGAACAGCGGCAAGCCCGCCACGCACCTGGGTGACGTGGAGCCGGCGAAGTACGACCGGCCGCTGAGCCGGGCGGACCGGGCGGCCGCCGCCGTCGCCACCAAGGACCCGGACGCCGGGCCCACCGAGGGCGGCTGATCCCGCCCCCCGAACGCCGTCCCCGCCCGCGTCGCTGCCCCCGGGCGGGCGGGGACGGCCCCTCCGCTCCTGATCTCTCCCCTCTCCTCACCCCTTCGTGACCAGGAAGGCCGGGTCGTGAACCACACCGTTCTCGCCATCGGCACCGCCGCCCTCACCGCGAGCGGCTGTGTCTGGTACCTGCCCGCCATCGCCGACCTCCAGGCCGGCGCCGACCGGCCCCGCTCCACCCGCACCGCCGCCGCGGCGTGCGTGCTGTGGTGGGCCGGGCTCGCGCTCGCGGGCGGGCTGCTGCTCGTCATCACGGACTGGCGGCCCGCCGCGCAGGTCGCGCTCGCCGGACTGGTCGGCGGCGCGGCGCTGCGGCTGCGGGCCCTGTGGGACCGCCGCCGGGAGGTGCGCGAGACGGCGGCCCGCTGGGCCGCCCTGGACGCCGGGCCCGCCCCGCGCTCCAACCGCCCGCCGGCGCTGGCCCTCGCCGGGTGGCTGGTGGTCGGTACGGCCGTCGCCCTGCTCGGGGCGGTGGCCATCCTGCTGTCCGGCGGCGGCGAGGTCGTGCCCAGGGTGGCGCTCGCGGCGGTCAGCGGCGCGGGCGTCGCGCTCGCCTTCCTGCTGATGGGGCTGGGCAACGTCCGGCGGCAGGGGCGCTGAGACGCGCCCGCCGGCCGGGTCCTGTGTCCCGGTCGCAATGGGGCCCTTGGGCCCTGGGCCGGCCGGCGGGCCGTGCGGGATGATGCCCTGGGCCCCGCTGGGAGTGTGCGGGGGTGACGAAGGTGGAGCCGCGTGATGGCGACCAAGACGGAGGGTGCCGAGGCCTCGGCACCGGTCCGGGTGTTCCTGCTGGACGACCACGAGGTGGTGCGCCGCGGGGTGCACGACCTGCTGGACGGCGAGCCGGACCTGGAGGTGGTCGGGGAGGCGGCGACGGCCGAGCAGGCGCTCGTCCGGGTGCCCGCGCTGCGGCCCGACGTGGCCGTGCTGGACGTCCGGCTGGGCGACGGCGACGGCGTCTCGGTCTGCCGTGAGCTGCGCTCGCGGATGCCCGGCCTCGCCTGCCTGATGCTGACCTCCTTCGACGACGAGGAGGCGCTGCTGGACGCCGTGATGGCGGGCGCCGCCGGATACGTGCTCAAGCAGATCAGCGGGACCGACCTGGTCGCCGCCGTCCGCACCGTCGCCTCCGGGCGCTCGATGCTGGACCCCGGCGCCGCGACCCGCCTCCTCAACCGGCTGCGCAGCGACGCCGAGCCCGCCCAGCCGGTGACCACGGGACCCGGCCTGACCGTGCGCGAGCAGGAGGTCCTCGAACTCATCGGCGAGGGCCTGACCAACCGGCAGATCGGCGAGCGGCTCTACCTCGCCGAGAAGACCGTCAAGAACCACGTCTCGCGGCTGCTCGCCAAGCTCGGCGTCGAGCGGCGGGTGCAGGCCGCCCTGATCGCCACCGAACTGCGCCAGGCCGCCGCCCCGCAGTCCTCCGGGCTGCGCTCCGGCCGGTACTGACCCGGCCGTTCGCGGCTGTCCGGGCCCGTTCGGCGTTGTCCGGGCCCGTTCGGCGTTGTCCGGGCCCGTTCGGCGTTGTCCGGGCCCGTTCGGGGCCGAACGGGCCTTCGGTCCCGGGGTCGGCGGTCCTCGGGGCGGGGCCCTCACCGGGACCATCGGCCCTCGCGACCGGGCCCGGGCCCGGGCGAGCATCGCTCGCATGAACCGCGACCACGTCCCGTCCCCCCGGCCCGTCCCGTACGACCTTCCCGAACTCCGCGAACTCGACCGCAGGCGCTCGCTGGAGCTGCTGGCCAGGGCCGACGTCGGCCGGGTGGTCTACACCGTCGACGCCCTCCCGGCCGTCCTGCCGGTGCCGTTCCGGCTGGGCCCCGGCGGCGTGCTGCTCTCGGCGCCGGCCGGCTCCGAACTGGCCCGGGCCGTCGACGGCGCGGTGATCGCCTTCGAGGCCGACGAGGTGGACGGCCGGGACGGCTCCGGCTGGTTCGTCACCGTCCTCGGCCGCGCCCAGGTCCGCCCGGCCACCAGGAGCACCGATCCGGGCGACACCGTACGGATCCGGATCCGCCCGGAACTGGTCATCGGCCGCTGTCTGGCCTGAGCCCGGCCCGGGCCCCATCGCGGGTCACGGCCCCAGCAACGTCTTGGCGGTGCGCAGGAGTTCGGCGTCCGCCGCCGCGTCCGGGCGGCCGGCCAGGCCGGAGCGGAAGAGCGAGGCGCCCTCGACGAGCATGATGAACACCCGGGCTCGGGCGTGCCGTTCCTCCTCCGCCAGGGCCGGGTGCCGTTCGGCGAGGAAACAGGCGACCAGATCCCGGTAGCGGTCGTAGAAGGCCTGGACGGCGGCGGCCACCGAGGGGTCGTGGGCGGCCAGTGCCCACAGTTCGGCGAACAGCCGGACCAGCCGGACGTCCTGCTGCTCGGCGAGGAGTTCGCGGATCAGGGCGTCCTCCTCGCGGGCCGGATCGAGCAGTGGGTCGAGCCGTTCCACCGAGCGGCCCAGGACGCGTTCCAGGACGGCGGCCACCAGCTCGGCGTGGGTCGGGAAGTAGTGCTGGAGGTGGCCGAGGCGGACGCCCGCGGCGGTGGCCACCGCCCGCATGGACAGTTCGGTGCCGCCCGCGGTGACCAGCAACTCCTCTGCTGTGTCGAGTAGTTGCTCCCGGCGCTGGGCGCCCTTGCCGCTCAGGCCGCGGACGCTGCTCATGCCGCCGCCTCCGTGTCGCGCCGCTCGTCGGCGGAGGTGACCGTGACGGTGACGTTCAGTGCCGCCAGGTCCGCGAGCACCTGTCCGGGGCGCGGGGTCTGCTCCGGGAAGGCCACCCCCTCGGGCGGCGGGGCGCCGTCCGTACCGAGCGCCCGGCGCAGCGCGAGGAGGGCGCCGACGGCGGTGAGCCGGGCCTGGCCGGCCCGGTCCTCCACGGTGGCGGTGAGGGCGCGTCCGCCGTGGCCGACGTCGGTGCGCAGCAGGGCGGTGCCGCCCTCGCCGGGGGAGTACAGCAGGGCGCGGCGGGCCGGCTCCCAGCGGTCGCCGCGGCCCCAGCGGAACAGACCGACGCGCCGGGCCGCCAGCAGGGCGGTGGTGGAGGAGCGGGAGCTGAAGCCGATCCGGGTGGCGGCGGTGGTGGTGCCCAGGGTGAGCGGGAGGGTGAACTGCTCGGGGGTGTCGATCCCGGCGACCAGGGTCGGGGCGTCGCCGATCCGAACGGTCCGCGGGCGGCTGAGCGGGGCGACGGAGCGGCGCCGGCCGTCCTGCACCACCTCGTAGTCGAGCCCGAGGCGGTCCATGAACTCCACCGAGTCGGCGCCGGCCCGGTCCGCGAGGTCCCAGCGGATGGCGGTCTCGATCCGCTCGGCCCCGCCGAGGCGGTCCGCCAGGGCGGCGGCGACCAGGCTGGTCACCCCGCCCATCCAGGCGGAGGAGAGCAGCACCGGGGCGGTCGGGCGCAGCAGGGCGGCGAGGGTGGCCGCGCGCTGGAGCCGGGCGGTCCAGCGGGTGACGTCCACGTACGGGACGCCCGCGCGGACGGCGGCTCGCAGCACCCGGTCGTCCGGGTCGTTGACCACCCCGACCACCGCCCGGACGTCTGCGGTGAACGGTGCGGGGTCGCTGAGGTCCCAGCGGCGGGCGGTGGCGTCGTCGAGTTCGGCGGCGAGGGCGGCGCCGCGTTGCTCGGAGCGGCCGGTGAGCAGCAACGGCCAGGCGGGGGCGGCGAGTCGGGCGAGTTCGGCGCCGACGGTGCCGTAGCCCCCGACCAGCAGGACGGGTCCGTCGGGGTTGTGGCCGAGGCGGTCGGAGGGGAAGGTGGGGTGCGCGGGGCCGTCGGAGACGGGTTCGATGCTCATGCGGACAAATATAGGTCGTCTGACCTAAAATTGTCGTCATGACTGAATCCACCGCTACCGGTTCCCCTGACGACCTGCGCTCCTTCGACAGCGGCCACGGCCGCCTCGCCCACCTCGACGCCGGTACGGGCGAACCGCTGGTGCTGCTGCACGGCGGCCTGCTGGACCACCGGAGCTGGGCGGACCAGCTCCCCGCCCTGCTGCCCGAGTACCGGGTGATCGCACCGGACACCCGCGGCCACGGCGCCTCCGCCAACGCGAGCCGGCCGTTCCGCCCCGCCGACGACCTGGCCGACCTGCTGCGCCACCTCGGCCTCGGTCCCGTGGTCGTGGTCGGGCTCTCCATGGGCGGGACGATCGCCCTCGACCTGGCCCTCGAACACCCCGAGCTGGTCCGCGCGCTGGTGATCAGCGGCAACGGCACCGGCGAGTCCGAGTTCAAGGACCCGTGGCTCGGCGAACTCCGCGACGAGCAGAACGCTGCGCTGGCCGAGGGCGACGGCGAGCGCTGGCTCGACTCGTTCACCCGCCTCGCCTCCGGGCCGCACCGCCGCCTGGACGAGGTCGATCCCGAAGTGGTGCGCCGGCTCAAGGAGATGACCCGGAACACCGTCGCCAAGCACACCCCCGACGAGCCCCAGTACCTGGTGCCGGTGACGGACACCTGGAAGCGGCTGACCGGGATCACCGTCCCGCTGCTGGCGATCAACGGCGGCATCGACTCCGTGGACCACATCGGCCTGGCGGAGCGGGTCGTCCGCACCGTCGTCGACGGGCGCGCGGTGATCGTCGAGGACACCGGGCACTACCCGAACATGGAGCGGCCGGAGGAGTTCAACGCCCACCTGCTCGGCTTCCTGCGCGCCCTGCGGGGCTGACGGCCCGGGCCCGTCGGTGGGCGGCCGGCACCCGGTGGCGGGCCTCCGGCGGTGGGCCTCCGTGTCGGGAGGGGTCCTCAGGACCCGATCGGGGCCTCCCACACCAGCCGGGTGCCGCCGCCCTCGGCCGGGTCGACGGTGAAGGAGCCGCCGGCCCGGTCGGCGCGCTCGGCGAGGTTGCGCAGCCCGCTGCGCCGCCCGCCCTCGGGCACGCCGACACCGTCGTCCGTCACGGTCAGCACCACCCGCCCGGCCAGGGCGCGCAGCGTCACCTCGACCCGGGACGCCCGGGCGTGCCGGGCGGCGTTGCTGAGCGCCTCGGCGAGGACCGCGACCACGTGCCCGGCCAGCTCCTGCGGCACGTCGGTGTCCAGCAGGCCCTCCATGCTCAGCCGGGGCGGGAACCCGAGCGTGCCCTGGGCCTCGGTGACCACCCGGGTGGCGCGGGCGCGCAGGCCGCGGTCCGGCTCGCTGTGGGCGCGCAGGCCGAAGATGGTCGAGCGGATGATCTTGATGGTCTCGTCCAGGTCGGCCACCGCCCGGGCCACCCGGTCCGCCGCGGCCTGGCTCTCGATCAGCCGGCCCGCGCTCTGCAGCGTCATCCCGGTCGCGAACAGCCGCTGGATCGCCAGGTCGTGCAGGTCCCGGGCGATCCGGTCCCGGTCCTCCAGAAGGTTCAACTGCTCGGCGTCACGCCGCCGTTCGGCCAGCTCCAGGGCCAGCGCGGCCTGGTCGGCGAAACCCAGCAGCGGGCCGGTCTCCTCCGGCCCGAAGGCCGGCTGCCCCTGCGCCCTGGCCAGCAGCAGCACGCCCCGCCCGTACCCGGCACCGGTGCCCAGCGGCACCGCCACCGCCGCGCCCAGCCCGTCGAAGCGGCCCGCCGGGCCGGCCTTGAACCGGGCGTCGCAGGCCAGCTCGTCACTGGTGGCCGGCGAGCCGGAGGCGTACGCGGCACCGGACAGCGTGCCGTCCACCGGCACCGTCACCCCCAGCCGCGCCGACGGCGTGCCGCCCAGCGCGACCTCCACCGTCAGCTCCTCGGCCCGCTCCTCCGGGCCGGCCAGCGCCACCGAGACGTCCGCCAGCTCGGCGCCCGAGATCTCCCGCGCCCGGCGGGCGATCAGCTCGACCACCTCCAGCCGCGGCGCCCCCGACAGCAGGCTGCGGGTGATCTCCGTGCTCGCCCGCAGCCAGCGCTGGCGCAGCTGCGCCTCCTCGTACAGCCGGGCGTTGTCGATCGCCACGCCGGCCGCGACCGCCAGGGTGGCGATCACCGCCTCGTCGTCCTCGTCGAAGTCCAGTCCGCCGCGCTTGTCGGTCAGGTAGAGGTTGCCGAACACCTCGCCGTGCACCCGCACCGGCACCCCCAGGAAGGTGTGCATCGGCGGGTGGTTCGCCGGGAAGCCGATCGAGGCCGGGTGGTCGGACAGCACCGGGCAGCGCAGCGGCTGCGGCTCGCGGATCAGCTCGCCCAGGATGCCGCGGCCCGACGGCGGTGGGCCGATCTCGGCGATCTCCTCCTCGGTCAGGCCCACCGTCAGGAACTGCGACAGGGTGTGCCCGTCCGGCCCGATCACCCCGAGCGCCGCGTACCGGGCGTCCACGAGGTCGGCCGCCGCCTCCACGATCCGGTGCAGTGCCTGCGCCAGGTCCAGCTCCCGCCCGACCGCCAGCACCGCCTCCAGCAGGCTGTGCACCCGGTTCTGGGTGCCGCGCGCCGCGTCGATCCGCCCCTGGAGCTCCTCCAGCAGCTCGTCCAGGCGCAGCCGTGGCATCCGCGCGCCGCCACCCGTCGCGCTGCCGTCCGCTCCGCCCACCGCTGTCCTCCTCGTCGTGCCGCCCTGACCGGCCCGTCCACCGTCCGGACGTGCCCCATCCGCCCTGCGGACGGCCGCTCCCACCGCCCGGCCCGGCTCGGGCGCCGTCCGACCAGCGGGAATGTCCATTACACGATAGACCGAACGGGGGACCCGACACCGGGCCGGGGAGGGATCCGGGCGGCCGACGGGCCCGAGGTGTCAGTGGCGTGTGCCGGCCTTCCGGTGGGCGCGGGACGGAACGGGACGGAACGGGACGGCGGTGAGGTGGTGACGACGCGGGGCGGAACGGGACGGCGGTGAGGTGATGACGACGCGGCAGGACGCCGTGGGGAGCGGGGCGGTGGGAGCCGGGCACCGGCTGCCGTGTCATTGGTGGGGACGGCGGGGTCGGCCGTAGGCTCCGTCGGGCGGGGCCTTTCGTCCCGCCGCAGGGGGTCCTGCGGCCTCTGCCGCCGGTCCTGCGTCGCTGCAAGGGTGGGGGAGGAGCGGACGGGGCGTCAGAACGCACCGCGGCCCGCACCGAACCGCCGAGCGTCGACAGCGTGTCGACAGTGTGGAGGAACTCTCATGACGTCAACCGTGCTGGCCGGGGTCGACGGCTCGCCGCAGAGCACCGCGGCCGCCCACTGGGCCGCCGCCGAGGCGGTGCGCCGCGGCGCCTCGCTGCGCCTGGTGCACGCCTGGCCGTGGCTGACCGACGGGGTGTCCTCCTTCGCCGAGCAGGACGACCTGCCCGCGGCCGTCCGCCGCACCCTCGCCGAGGCCGCCGAGGACGTCCGCCGCCTGCACCCGGACCTGATCGTGGAGACCGACGCCGTCCTGGACGCGCCGGTGGACGGTCTGGTGGCCGCCGCCGCGGAGGCGGAGCTGCTGGTGCTCGGCTCGCGCGGCCGCGGCGGCTTCACCGGCCTGCTGCTCGGGTCGGTCAGCATGTCGGCGGCCGGGCGCAGCAGCGTGCCGCTGGTCGTGGTGCGCGAGGAGGGCGAGGCCGGCGAGGGCGAGGTGGT
The DNA here is from genome assembly GCF_043201465.1 of Kitasatospora sp. NPDC048298. NCBI lineage: Bacteria > Bacillati > Actinomycetota > Actinomycetes > Kitasatosporales > Streptomycetaceae > Kitasatospora > Kitasatospora sp. NPDC048298. The sequence continues at coordinate 224,995 of NZ_JBICYZ010000001.1, read as the reverse complement.
GGTCGGCGTCGACGCCCACACCCCCGAGACGGAGGTGCTCGACTTCGCCTTCCGCGAGGCGGCCCTGCGCGGCGCCCGGGTCCGGGCGGTGCACGGCTGGGACCTGCCGCCGGTGTTCGGCTACGCGGGCGGCGCCGTCCCGGCGGCCGAGCTCGCCCAGCTGGAGGCGCTGGAGGCCAAGCTGCTCTCGCTCGCCCTGGCCGGCCCGCGCGAGCAGCACCCGGAGGTCGAGGTGGTCGAGGACGTGCAGCTCGGCGCCGCCCGCGCCCTGGTCGAGGCCTCCGCCGGAGCCGCGCTGGTCGTCGTCGGCCGTGGCCGCCGCCCGATCGAGATCGGCCCCCGGCTGGGCCGGATCGCGCACGCCGTACTGCACCACGCCGAGGCCCCCGTCGCGGTCGTCCCGCACGGGTGACGGAGCGGCCCGTCCGGTGGATCCGCCCCCGTCCCGGATCCACCGGACGGGCCCGATGACGGGCCGAAGGAGGGGCCCAAGGGCCCTGTCCTCGGGCACCACAGGGCGCGCACGCTCGGAAGCAGCGGGACCTCCTGGCGGGTGCGCGTGCCCGGAGGCGAAGCCGACGCCCCGCGGTTGAAGGAGTGGATCGCCATGACGCTCGACCCGGCTCTCACCCAGATGCTCAGCGCGGCCGACCTGCGCCTGCTCGCCGCCGCCGGCGGCGCGGCGCCGTCGCTGCACAACAGCCAGCCCTGGCGCTTCGTGCCGACCCCGGACGGGCGCGGGCTCGCCGTGTACGCCGACACCGCGCGCTCCGTACCGCTGGCCGACCCGGTCGGTGCCGCCGCGCACATCGCGGTCGGCGCGGCCCTGTTCAACCTGCGGGTGGCGGCCGGGCAGCTGGACCGGGAACCACTGACCCGGCTGCTGCCGGACGCCGACGAGCCCGAACTGCTCGCCGTGCTCGACCTCTCCCGCCCGGCCGCCGCGCTCACGCCCTTCGGCCGGGACCTCTACCCCGCCATCGCCGCCCGGCACTCCAGCCGCGAGCCGTTCGCCCAGCGCGACGTGCCCGAGGCGGTGATCGGTGAGCTGATCGACGCCGCCCGCGAGGAGGGCGTCACGCTGGCCGCGCTGGAGGAGGAGGGCGTACGGCGGGTGGAGGCGCTCACCGCCGAGGCCGAGAGCCGCAACGCCGCCGACCCGGGCCGTGCCGCCGAGTCCCGGGCCTGGCTGCGGTCCGACGACGGCACCGCCGAGGACGGTATCCCGCACGCCGCGCTCGGCCCGCAGGACCACGACGCCCGGGTGCCGATGCGCGAGTTCGGCGGCCGCCCGCCGGAGGCCCCCGCGCAGCCGTCCCAACGCTTCGAGGCGCTGCCCCAGCTGTGCACCCTCACCACCCCCGGCGACGGCCCGCTGGACTGGCTGCGCACCGGGCAGGCGCTGGAGCGGGTCTGGCTGCTGGCCACGGCGCACGGCGTCCGGCTCTCCATCTGGCACCAGGCGATCGAGTGGCCGGACACCCGCTGGGCGCTGCGCGACCCGGACACTGGGCCGGGCCACGTCCAGCTGGTGCTGCGGGTCGGCTACGGCCCGTCCGGCGCGGCCACCCCGCGCCGGACGGTCGAGGAGACGCTCGGGGAGCGGCCTTCCTGATCGCTGCCCCGAGTCGGTGGGAGTGGCCGGAGCCGACAGGAGTGGCCCGGGCCGGTGGGAGCGGCCCGGGCCGTCGCCGTCGCTCGTCGCGGTCGCTCAGCGCGGTCGCTCGGCCGCGGGCAGCACCCGGGCGCCGAGCCGCAGCGGCGGGCTGTGGCGGAAGGTGAGGGTGAACTCCACCCACTGGCCGGCCCGCAGCGGCGGCGGGTCGGCGATCATCAGGTCCGCGTCCTCCGGGGTCATCCGCAGCTCGCCGCGGCCCGGCACCGGCAGCGCCGACGCCGGCTCCCAGCGGCCCGCCGCACCCTGGTGCAGATGCCGCTTCGGGGTGATCCGGCCGCCGAACTCCCAGCTGGCGCCGGTCAGTTCGTCGGGCACGTCGCCCGGGTTGCGGACCGTGAAGAAGGCCGCCGTGGCGGCGGACGCGCCCGCCGTCGGCAGCAGCACCCAGCCCGGCCCGGCCTCCACCGGGCGGGTGCGGCCGGCCCCGCCGACCGCCGTCCACCCGGTGAGCAGGACCAGCGCCAGTGCCGCCGCGCCGACCGGCGGGCCCGCCACCCCGAACCTCTCGGACAGCTTCACCGGCGTCCCCCTCGGCTCTTGCCCCGGCCCGGCTCCCAGGTGCGCAGCCGCAGGCTGTTGCCCACCACGAGCAGCGAGCTGAGCGACATGGCGACCGCCGCCAGCATCGGGTTGAGCAGTCCGACGGCCGCCAGCGGGATCAGCACCAGGTTGTAGCCGAAGGCCCAGAGCAGGTTGGCCCGGATGGTCGCCAGGGTCTGCCGCGCCAGCCGTACGGCGTCCACCACCGCCTCGATGTCGCCGCGCACCAGGGTCAGCCCGGCCGCGCCGACCGCGGCGTCGCTGCCGGAGGCCAGCGCCACCCCGAGGTCCGCCGAGGCCAGGGCCACCGCGTCGTTGACGCCGTCGCCGACCACCGCCACCGTCCGTCCGGCGGCGCGCAGTTCGGCCACCACCTCGGCCTTGCGCTCGGGGGAGGCCGAGGCGTGCACCCGCTCGATGTCCAGCTCGGCGGCCACCGTCCGGGCGGCGCCGGGGCCGTCCCCGGTCAGCAGGACGGTCTCCAGGCCCAGCCCGCGCAGCCGGTGGAGCGCCCGCCAGCTGCCCGGGCGCAGCGTGTCGCCGACCGTCAGCACGGCCGCCGGCCGTCCGTCCAGCTCGACCACGACGGCCGTGCGGCCGGCCTTCCCGGCCCGCGCGACCGCCTCGGCCAGGTCCGGCGGCAGGACGGTGTCGTCCGGCCGCACCACCCGTACGGCCCGGCCCTCGACCGCCCCGGACACCCCGAGCCCGGTGGCGGCCCGGAAGCCCTCCACCGCGGGCAGCGGCCCGCAGCGCTCCCGCGCCGCCTGCGTGACCGCCCGGCCGATCGGGTGCTCGGAGCGGTGCTCGACCGCGCCGGCCAGGCGCAGGGCCTCGTCCCGGGTGAGGCCGCCGGTGGTGGTGACGTCCGCCAGTTCCATCCGGCCGGTGGTCAGCGTCCCGGTCTTGTCCATCACCACCGTGTCCACCCGGCGCAGGCTCTCCAGCACCTCCGGGCCGCGCACCAGCACGCCCAGCTCCGCGCCCCGCCCCGTCGCCGCCAGCAGTGCCGTCGGCGTGGCCAGCCCCAGCGCGCACGGGCAGGCCACCACCAGCACCGCGACCGCCGCCGTCACCGCCGCCTGCGGGGCCGCGCCCGCGCCCAGCCAGAAGCCCAGCACGCTCGCCGCGACCGCCAGCACACAGGGCACGAACACCCCGGCCACCGCGTCCGCCAGCCGCTGCGCCCGCGCCTTGCCGGCCTGGGCCTCCGCCACCAGGGCGGTGATCCGGGCCAGTTGGGTGTCCGCGCCGACCGCCGTGGCCCGGACCACCAGCGCACCGCCGACGTTCACCGTCGCACCCGCCACCACGTCCCCGGGGCCGACCTCGACCGGCACGCTCTCCCCGGTCAGCAGGCTCAGGTCGAGCGCCGAACCCCCTTCGACCACCACCCCGTCGGTGGCCACCCGCTCGCCCGGCCGCACCACGAACTCCTGCCCGGGCAGCAGCAGCTCGATCGGCACCAGTCGCTCCTCGCTGTCCGCCCCCCGCAGGCACACCTGCTTGGCGCCCAGCTCGGCCAGCGCCCGCAGCGCGGATCCGCTGCGCCGGCGCACCCGGCCCTCCAGCAGCCGCCCGGCCAGTACGAACAGCGGCACGCCGACCGCCGCCTCCAGGTACACGTGCGCGGTGCCGCCGCCGTCGGCGGTCAGCGAGAACGGCATCCGCATGTCCGGATCGCCGGCCCCGCCGAGGAACAGCGCGTACGCCGACCAGCCGAAGGAGGCCACCACGCCCAGGCTGACCAGGGTGTCCATGGTCGCCGCCGCGTGCCGCAGCCCCTGCCAGGCCCGGCGGTGGAAACCGGCCGACCCCCAGGTCACCACCGGGACGGCGAGCGCGAAGCAGACCCACTGCCAGGCGGTGAACTGCGCCGACGGCACCATCGACAGCACCAGCACGGGGACGGCCAGCAGGGCGGTGACCAGCAGCCGCCACCGGTCGTCCGGCTCCTCGGCCGCGACCCCGACCGGCGCCCCCGCGGGCAGCGGCTCGGCGGTGTAGCCCGCCCGCTCGACGGCCGCGACCAGCTCCGCGACCGGCACCCCGGCCGGATGCAGCACCCGGGCCCGCCCGGTCGCCAGGTTCACCCCGGCCGTCACGCCCTCGATCCGGGCCAGCCGCTTCTCGACCCGGCCCACACAGGCGGCGCAGGTCATCCCGCCGACCGCCAGATCGGTGGCGACCACGGGCTCGGCGACGGCGCTCATCGCATCCCGCCCATGTCGTGCCCGCCCATCCCGGGCGAGGCGCCGCCCCCGCTGCTCGGCCGCAACCCGGGCGCCACCGGCCCGACCTGCCGTCCCACCCCGTAGGCCACCACGAACACCACCACCAGCAGCAGGACGAACCCCGCCAGCACACTCAACGGCCGGACACCCGGCGACTTCGCACTCACGTCCCAGCAGTCGGACGGGCACCGCGATCGGTTCCCGTACGGTCCGAAGTCGGAGCGCCGATCAATTCGGATGACGGCCGCGGCCCGAGCGGGTAGCGTCCCGGACGGCGCCTCCCGATGCGCCCCGGCCCCGGTTACTTCCTGACGAAACCAAGTGCACCCGGTGCCACTTCTGATCCCGGGAGGCGCCCGCTTCAGCCCGTGCCCGCTTCAGCCCGTGCCCGTTTCGGCCCGTGCCCGTTTCGGTCCGTGCCCGTTTCGGTCCGTGCCCGTTTCGGTCCGTGCCCGCTTCAGCCCGTGCCCGTTTCGGCCCGTGCCCGATTCGGCCCGCACCCCGCACCCCGCACCCCGCACCCCGCACCCCGCGCCTGCGCGCCCGCCTCAGCCTGACCACCCACCAGGGGGACCTCTGCATGACCCGGTTCAACCGCCAACGGACCAAGGCCGCCACCAGGGCCGAGATCCAGCGAGAACTGCCGGGACTCACCAGGCGAGGCGTGTCCTCCCCGCTCGCCACCGGCGACCTGTGGCCGATTCCGGCGATCGAGCACCTGCGCTCGGCACCGCCCCCCGTCGTCCGCAGGGCGGGCACCGCGAAGGCCGCCCCGGGAGCGGCGGTCACCAACCACCAGGGCGGCACCGGCCACCTCCGGGAACCGAAGGAGGAGCTGTTCCTGCTGGCCGTCACCCACCTGTACGGACAGGAGAGCTTCTACGAGGCGGCCGCCGAACGCGACGAGCGCTACCGGCGACTGATCCGCGAGCACGCCGTGAGCGACCCCGAGTGGACCCTCGACCTGCTGCGCCGGCTGCGCACCGAGTTCCGCATCCGTACCGCCGCCCTGGTCGGCGCCGCCGAGTTCGTCCACGCCAGGGCCGCGGCAGGAGCCGCCGGACACTCCCGGCAGGCCGTCGACGCGGTGCTCCAACGCCCCGACGAGCCGGGCGAGTTGCTGGAGTACTGGACGGGCCGGTACGGCCGCCGGCTGCCCCAGCCGCTGCGCCGGGGCATCGGCGACGCGGTGCGCCGGCTCTACACCGGCCGCGCCCTGCTGAAGTACGACACCCCCTCGCACCGCTTCCGCTTCGGCGACGTCCTGGAGCTCACCCACCCCGCGCCCGACCCGGACAAGCCCTGGCAGGGCACACTGTTCCGGTACGCCCTGGACCGCCGTCACCACCCGGACCGCGCCCAGCCGCCCGCCGGCGAGCACCTGCTGAGCGCCCACCACGCGCTGCTCGCCGTCCCGCGGGCCGACCGCCGCGCGCTGGTCACCGAGCCCGGCGGCGCGCGGCGCCTCGCCGACGCCGGGATGACCTGGGAGGCACTGGCCGGCTGGCTGCATGGCCCGCTGGACGCCGCCGTCTGGGAGGCCGTCATCCCCTCGATGGGCCTGATGGCACTGGTGCGCAACCTGCGCAACTTCGACCAGGCCGGGGTCGGCGACGAGGTGGCGGCGCGGGTGGCCGACCGGATCGCGGACGACGAGGAGGTTCGGCGCTCCCGGCAGTTCCCGTTCCGGTTCCTGGCCGCCCACCGCGCGACCGGGTCCTCGCGCTGGTCCGAGGCGCTGGAGAGCGCCCTCGGCCACTCGCTGGCCAGGGTTCCCGCGCTGCCCGGCCGCACCCTGGTGCTGGTGGACCGCTCGGGCTCGATGTTCGACCGGCCGTCGGCCCGGACGCGGCTCAACCGGGCGGACACGGCCGCCCTCTTCGGCACCGCGCTGGCCCTGCGGGCCGAACAGGCCGACCTGTTCCAGTTCGGCACCGGCAACCGGGCGGTCGAACCGGAGCCGTCGGTGCTGGGGACCCTGCGGCTCTTCCGGAACATGGGCGGCACCGACACGGCCGCCGTGGTCCGCCGGCGCTACCGGGAACACGACCGGGTGGTCGTGGTGACCGACGAGCAGGCCCACCAGTCGCGGGCCGACCCGTTCGCCTCCGTCCCCGAGGACGTTCCGGTGTACACGTGGAACCTCGCGGGCTACGCCACCGGCCACACCGCCCCGGGCCCGCACCGCCACACCTTCGGCGGGCTCAGCGACGCCTCCTTCGAGCTGATCCCGCTGCTGGAGAGTGGCCACCCCGCCGGCCACCCCTGGGAGCGGTCGGCTCCGTACACCGCGCGGCCGGTGACGGTGGCGCCCGGGCCGGTGTCCTCCGGGCAGGCGTGCTCTGTCGGTGGGGCGTCGTAGGTTTGCTCCGTACGTCGAACACCAGGCGTACGACCGAGGGGCACCGAAGGGGGAATCAGCGGTGAAGCGTATGAAGAAGCACAGCTTCGTGGCGGTGGCGGGGGCGGTGGGGGCGGTTCTCGCCGTCGCCGGGACGGCGGTGGCGGAGCCGGCCACGGGTGGGGCCGCGGCTCCCGTCAGGGCTCTGGGCCAGCCGGGGACGGGCGAGATCCTGCCGCACCCGGGGCCGGAGGGGCTGCTCTGGATACCGGACTGGATCGGCGACGGCGGCGCGGTGTCGGCCTCGGTGAACCCGTCGCTGCCGTTCACGTTCACGCTCGGCTGCCGTGGCGGAGGCTCGGTGGACGTGCACATCGGCGGCGAGGCGCCGGCCGACTTCACGGTCCAGTGCCCGGCGGACTCCACCGGCATCGGCTCGGTGGAGGTCCCCGCCCGCCCGGGCCGGGACCTGCTGTTCACCGCGCACACCTCGGACCCGTCCATCCACTGGGGCATGTACGCCGTCCAGGCCGACTGAGGTCCTACAGCCGCACGCTGCGCGGCCCGGTGACGGTGGCGCCCAACGCGCCGACCCGGGCCCGCAGTTCGCGGTCGGCGGTGGCGACCAGGCAGGTGCGGGCAGGGTGTCGGGCCTTCTCGCCCCGGACCAGCTCCACGATCCGGTCGTCCCCGCTCCCGCTCGCCTCCACCACCCGCACCCCCGGCACCCCGGCGACACCCCGGGCCGCGCCCTCCACCACCAGGACCACCTCCAGCGGGCCCGGCAGCTCCGGCACACCCCGCCCGGCGACGGCGACCAGCGCGTCCCGCAGCCGCTCGGCGGCGCCCCGCCGGTCCCGCCACCAGCCGTCCGGCACCGATCCGACCACGTTCGCGCCGTCGACGACCAGCAGGGGGAGCGGCGCGGCCTCGTTCTCGTCCATGGCCGTCAGCCTGCCACCCCCGCCCGCGGGACTCCTCAGGGAGTGGCGGTCCGGCGGACCGGGTGGCCCGAGGAGTCGGTGGTGAGCCAGGAGCCGTCACCGAGCGGCAGGAGGTCGTACGGCTCCGCCGTGCGGGCGTCGAACTCGCCCAGGATCCGGCCGGACCGGGCGTCGACGAGGTAGTGCCCGAACCAGTCCTGCTCGTCCTCGGTCTCGCCGACGAGGGTGGCGACGAGGGTGTCCGCAGTCAGGTAGCCGCCGCTCCACTCCAGGTAGACGGCTTCCGGGTCGTGCCCGAAGTCCTCGGCCGTCAGGGTGAACGCCACCTCGCCCCCGGGGAAGGCGTGCACGGCGAGGTCGTTCTGCGCGTGGTCGACGGTCAGGAACCGGTGGCCGTCGGGCGAGAGGTCGATGAGGCACCGGTCGACCCAGGGGTAGCCGACGAGATCGATCCGACCGTCGGCCAGCGACGCGTGGTGGACGACCGTGCCGTCCTGCCCCTCGCCCACGTTGAGGAAGATCCGGCCGCTCGCCGGGTGCGGCAGCTGGATGCCGCCGTGCCCGGCCGTCTCCAGGTCCGTCCGGGCGAGGACCTCTCCCGTCGCGGCGTCCACGGCGACCCACTGGTCCGGCCGGTCGCGGCCCGCCAGCACGTCGGGCCGGTAGACCCAGAGCACCCGTCCGTCCGGGGACAGCTCGCAGGCGGGCCGGTGGCCGTGGACGGGGTGCGCCTGCGGCTCGAACCGCGACCGCCAGACCTCGGCGCCGTCCGCCGTCGCCACGCAGACGGCGGCGTCGAGCGTCGTGTAGTAGGCGTGCCGGAGGTCGGCGGCGACGGTGTGGCCGACGACCTCGTCCCCGGCGGCCGGCCGGCAGGCCACGGCGGGCGACAGCACGCCCACGGCGTCGGGGGCGGGGGCGTAGGCGCAGACGAGTCCGTCGACGAGCCGGGTGGTGGGCCGAACGGGGCGGGGAGAGGAGGCCATCCCCGGAGGCTAGCGAACCCGGTCCCCCGCCCGTCCGTCCGCCCGGGCCGGTCCCCGGTCGGGGTCAGTCCGTGAGCGTGATCCGGATGCCGACGGTGCCGCGCTCGCCGCGCCGCAGCCGGCTGCCGAGCAGGGTGAGCACGCCGAGCAGGCCGTACTTCTGACGCAACAGGGTGCGGTAGGCGGAGGTGCGCTCGGGGCCGAGGATCTCGGCGGTGGCGGGGTACTGCTCGCCGGTCGGGCGGCCCTTGACGTCGCACGGGCCGACCAGCACGTCGGCGTGGTTGCGGATCCGCTTGACCTTCCAGGAGTCCGCGACCGTCCAGACGCCCAGCGCCTCCCCGTCGCGCACCACCCACACCGGGGTCGGTACGGCGGTGCCGTCCTTCTTGTACGTGGTGACGAGCAGGTAGCTCCCGGCGGAGAGCCGGACGATCCGGTCGAGCCGGGCCGCGGGGGAGGAGTCGGGCGTGGTCATGGCCGGAAGTCTAGGGCGTGTCTGACAATGCCCGCCTGGCGCGAATTGTCAGACACGCCCTGGGGCCGGTCGGCGCGGGACACCCTGCGGGGCCGTCCGGCGAACGACGGTCACCGGCGGGCGGCCCGCCAGGCCGGGATGTCGGCCTCGGTCACCGGGGTCCGCGGCCACGGGCGGTACGGACCAGGGCGCGGGCCCGGCGGGTGAGGTCGCGCGGGCCGTGCCCGCCGACGCCGGTGGCGCCGCCGCGGGCGGTCGTGCCGCCGCCGGACCCCGGGGCGGCCGCGGATTCGCCCGGCGCTGTGCGGCGGCGGGCGGCGACCCGGGAGATGACCCAGGCGACGAGGGCGGTTCCCAGGATGGCGGCGGTCCAGACGGCGGGGGCGAGGCCGGGGCCGGATCCGCCGGCCACCGGCGGGCGGGACCAGGGCGGCAGCTGCTCGTCGGTGTCGGACCGGCCCTGGGCCGTGGCGCTGGGGGAGAGCGCGGCGGTGTCGTCGACCAGCTTGCCGACCGGCTGGACCTTCCCGGCGGCCGCGAAGCCCCAGTCGAGCAGGCTGGCGGCCTCGTCGTACACCGCGCCCTGCACCTTGGGGTGCATCACCGTCACCAGCAGGGTGCGGCCGTCGCGTGCGGCGGCGCCGGTGAAGGTGGCGCCCGCGTTGGTGGTGTAGCCGTTCTTGACGCCGATCAGGCCGGGGTACTTGCCGAGCAGCCGGTCGGTGTTGGCGATGTCGAAGCTGATGCGCTGGCCGGTGATCTTGTCCAGCCCGCCGGGGAAGCGCGCGGTGCGGGTGGAGCAGTAGGAGCGGAAGTCGGCGTTGCGCAGCCCGGCCCGGGCGAAGAGCGTGAGGTCGTAGGCGGAGGAGACCTGGCCGTCCATGTCGTAGCCGTCGGGGGAGATCACCTTGGTGTCGCGGGCCTGGAGCGTCCGGGCGCGCTCCTGCATCTCGGCGACGGTCCGCTGGATGCCGCCGTTCATGTGGGCGAGCACGTGGACGGCGTCGTTGCCGGAGCTGAGGAACACGCCCCGCCAGAGGTCCTCGACCCGGTACGGCAGGTTCTCCTTGACGCCGACCAGGCTGCTGCCGACGCCGAGGCTGGCGAGCTCGGCCGGGGTGACCTGGTGCTCCAGCGCCCGGTCGAACTTGGGCAGCACGGTGTCCGCGAACAGCATCTTGAGGGTGCTGGCCGGAGGCAGCGGCAGGTGGGCGTCGCGGGCGGCGAGCACCTCGCCGGTGGACGCGTCGGCGACCAGCCAGGAGCGGCCGGTCAGCTCGGACGGCAGCGCGGGTGCCCCGGCCAGCGGCGCGACCTGGACGGCGGTGCGGCCGAGCCGCTCCCCGCCCACGGCGGGGACGGCGTCCCGGGCGAGGGCGGACGGGGCGACGGCGGTGAGCACCAGGGCGGAGGCGGCGGCGCCGGCCGCGACCCTGGTGACGGAACGTTTCTTCTGCGCCGCGTGGGTGGGGAGCACACGGCGAACGTACCCGGGCCGCCGCCGGGGCGCCGGGCCTGCTGCTCCGTCCGGAGCCACGCGGGGCGGGGACGACTTTGGTGGCGCCGGACCGCACCGAAAGTCGGATGTCCGGCCGTGGGCGGCTTCCTAGGCTCGGGAGCATGAAGACCCTGCTCGGCTACCTCGGTTTCGTGTTGATCGTCGGCGGCGCCTCCGGCCTGGTGTCCGGCTGGGTCGCCGGCTTCCGGCTGTTCGGTTTCGTCCGGTTCCTGGTGCCGGAGGGCCACGAGACCGCCGGGTACGCCGTCCTGGTGGCGCTCGGCGTCCTGCTGGCGATCCCCGCCGCCCGGCGGGGTTAGGCGGTCTCCGAAGGGTCCTCCGCCGACGGCTGCCGCGCCGACGGTTCCCCCACCGACGCTTCCCCCGCCGACGGCTGCCGCGCCGACGGTTCCCCCACCGACGCTTCCCCCGCCGACGGCTGCCGCGCCAACGGTTCCCCCACCGACGGCTGCCGCACCGCGATGCCGTCGAGGAGCACGGCGAGCCCGCTGCGGAAGGCCTCCCGGTGGCTGTCCTGCGGGGCGCCGCCGCCCGTGCTCTGCAGGGCCACGAGCAGCGGGAAGCGTTCCGCGAAGTCCGGTGCCAGCTCGGCGAGTCGGGCGGAGCGGCCGGCCCACCACTCCTCGTCGGCGACCCCGGTCGCGGCCGCCGCGCCGCGCGCGTCGGCGGTGGTGGCGGCCAGGCCGCGGACGAACTGCCAGAGCGCGGCGACCGCCCCGCGCAGCCGCAGCGGCGACAGCCCGGCCGGTCGCAGCGCGCCCAACAGCGACTCCATCGCGGCCAGTTCGGCCGGGCCGAGGACCGGGCGGGCCTGCGAGACCTGGAGCACCCAGGGGTGGCGCAGGTAGCAGGCGTACAGTTCCTCGGCCCAGGCGGTGACGGCATCCCGCCAACTGTCCGACGCCCGCTGCCCGGTGGGGATTTCGGCGAGCGCCCGGTCGTGCATCAGGTCCAGGAGTTCGGCCTTGCCGGGCACGTAGGTGTAGAGCGCCATCGCGGTCCGGCCGAGCCGTTCGCCCACGGCGCGCATCGAGAGCGCGGCCATGCCCTCGGCGTCGGCGACCGCGATTCCGGCGGACACGATCGCGTCCACGCTCAGGCCGGGCTTGGGGCCGCTGCGCCCGGCGCGCGGTTCCTCGGGTGCGCCCCAGAGCAGGGCGAGTGAGCGGTGGGCGTCGCCCTGCCCGGCGTAGACGGTCATCCGGCATCTCCTTATGGCGTAAAGTATCGTCGCGACGGCAACTCTTTATGCCGTAAGGTTATCAATCGAAGGGGTTTCGCGATGACATTGCCCGTCACCTTCGTCGAGGTCGTCGAGGTCCGCCGGATCACGCCCCGCACCGCCCGGATCACCTTCGCCGCCGAGGAGCTGTCCGACACCGTCGGCACCGTCCCCGACCAGCAGCTCAAGCTCTGCTTCCCGCGCCCCGGGCAGCGCGAGCCGCTGCTGCCCGCCCGGCAGGACGACCCGATGGACTGGTACCGGGCCTACCTGGCGATCCCCGAGGAGCAGCGCCCGCTGCTGCGCAGCTTCACCCTGCGCGGCCGCCGCCCCGGCACCCGGCTGGTCGAGATCGACTTCGTGCTGCACGGTGACACCGGCCCGGCCGCCGCCTGGGCGCTGCGCGCCGCGCCGGGGGACCGGCTCGGGATGGTCGGCCCCTCCGCGCTGTACGCCCCGCCGGTGCCGTTCGCCGAGACTGCGGCCGCCGCCGACTGGGTGCTGCTGGCCGGGGACGAGACCGCGCTGCCGGCGCTCGCGACGCTGGTCGGGGCGCTGCCCGAGGGGGTGCGGGCGTACGCGTGGATCGAGGTCGCCGACCGGGCGGAGCGTCAGGAGCTGGCGAGCCGCGCCGAGCTGGAGGTGGTGTGGCTGTACCGCGACGGGGCGGCTCCGGGCGCCGTGCTGGCCGAGGCGTTTCCGAGCGGCGTGCTGCCGGCCGGCGAGCCCTTCGTCTGGCTGGCCGGGGAGGCGGGGGCGGTCCGGGCGATCCGGCGGCACCTGGTCGAGCGGGAGGGGGTGCCGAAGCAGAACATCGACTTCACCGGCTACTGGCGCCACCGACTGACCCAGGACGACGCGCCGACCGCCGAGGACCTGGCGGACGCTCAGGAGCGGGCGGCCGGGTACTGACCAGGGGGAACGGGGCCGGATCCGCTCGGGGCCGATCGGCTGAAAGATGTGGATTCGGCCCGATTTCCTCCCTGAATTTTACTGATTGATGGTCAACTTTACTTTCTGATGGGGATTTACCCCCTTGTCGTGATCCTCTCAGGTGCGTTGGAATGCGTCAGCTATCCATTCGACTACCCATCTGACGAGAGGATTTATATGATCGGCTGGCGCAAAACCCAGCTAGCAGCCGCCGTCACGGTCACCGCCGCGTCCATGGTCCTGAGCCTCGGGACCATCGCGAGCGCGGCCCCGGCCCCCGACCCGCAGAACGCCCGGGCGGCGTCCGCGGACGGGGCTCCGGTGCCGGTGATCGTGATCCTGAAGGACCAGGTCGCGGACGCCCCGGCCGACCACGGCCACCTGGGTGCCCGGCAGCAGAAGACCGCCTCCGCGCAGGCGCCGCTGCTGAACAAGGTCAAGGCGGGCGGCGGCACCGACATCAAGAGCTTCGTGGTCGGCAACGCCTTCTCGGCCACGGTCAGCCCCGCCCTGCGCGCCCAGCTCCAGGCGGACCCGGCCGTCTCCTCCGTGGTGGCGGACACCCAGGTCCAGGTCGCCCCGCCGGCCGCCGCCAAGGCGAAGGCGGCCAAGGACACCGCCGCAGGTGCCGGCGCCAAGGCCCCCAAGGCCGACGCCGCTGCGCAGGCCGTTACGGGCAGCAACGGTCAGGGCGCCGAGGAGAACGCGACCAACACGGTCTGCCCCTCCGACCCGGGCAAGCCGCTGCTGGAGCCCGAGGGCCTGTACTCCACCCGGGCCGTCACCGGCAACGGCAAGCCCGGCGTGGAGGACCTGGCCACCGGCAAGGGCGTCAAGGTCGCCTACATCGCGGACGGCCTCGACCCGAACAACCCGGACTTCATCCGGGCCGACGGCTCGCACGCCGTGGTCGACTACCAGGACTTCGCGGGCGACGGCTGGGACGCGCCGACCGGCGCGGCCGAGGCCTTCGGCGACGCCTCGGCGGTCATCGCCCAGGGCCGCCAGGTCTACGACGTCTCCAAGTTCGTCAACTCCTCGCACCCGCTGCCGGCCGGCTGCAACATCCGCATCCGCGGCCTCGCCCCGGACGCCGACCTGGTCGCGCTGAAGGCCGGCGGCGAGATGATGTCCAACTCCTCGATCCTGCAGTCGATCGACTACGCGGTGCGGGTCGCCCACGTCGACGTGCTGAACGAGTCCTTCGGCGGCAACGTCACGCCGGACAGCGGCGCGCACGACACCATCTCGCTCTTCAACGAGCAGGCCGTCAAGGCCGGTGTCACCGTCGCCGTCTCCAGCGGTGACGCCGGGATCAGCGGGACCATCGGCACCCCGGCCACCGACCCGTACGTGATCGCGGTCGGCGCCTCCACCGACAACCAGAACTACCAGCAGACCGGTTACGCGGCCTCCAAGTTCTCCAACGGGACCTGGAGCGACAACCGCATCTCCGCGCTCTCCTCGGGCGGCTTCACCCAGGCCGGCCGGACCGTCGACCTGGTCGCGCCCGGCGAGTCGGACTGGGCGCTGTGCACGCCCGACACCAGCAAGTACACCGACTGCACCGGCTACAACGGCCAGCCCTCGCCGATCCAGCCGTTCGGCGGCACCAGCCAGTCGGCCCCGTTCGTCACCGGCGCCGCGGCCCTGGTCATCCAGGCCTACCGCGACACCCACGGCGGCGACTCGCCGTCCCCGGCACTGGTGAAGAAGTTCCTCACCGGCACCGCCACCGACCTCGGCGTGCCGGCCGAGGAGCAGGGCGCCGGCCTGCTGAACGTCCGCGCCGCCGTCGAGGCCGCCCGCGGCTACGACGACGGGGACGGCACCGACGGCGCCAGGACCGTCGTGGTCGACACCGGCCAGGTCGACATCGCCGGCGCCCCCGGCTCGACCCACACCGCCGACGTGACCGTCACCAACACCGGTGACAGCACCCAGACGGTGAGCGCCGCGACCCGCAGCTTCGTCCCGCAGTCGGGCGACCGGCAGACCGTCCAGCTGGACCCGTCCTCGAAGGACACCTTCAAGTACGCGACCAACGGCTCGGACTGGGTGCAGAAGCAGGTCAAGTTCACCGTCCCGGCCGGCGCCGACCGCCTCGCGGCCTCGATCGCCTGGCAGGGCGCCCCCAACCCGGTCACCAACGGCCCGGTGGTCCGTATGACGCTGCTCGACCCCTCGGGCCGCTTCGAGACCAACACCCGTCCGCAGGGCGGCGCCACCCCGGCGAACTTCGGCCTGGTGGACGTCCCGCACCCGGTGGCCGGCGAGTGGACCGCGATCCTCTACACCCCGGCCGGCAAGGCCGGCTACAGCGGCGCCGTCCAGCTCGGCACCGCCACCCAGCGCGCGGTGCCGGCCGGCGCCGTGAGCCCGAACACCACCGACCTGAAGCCGGGCCAGACCAAGACCCTCAAGGTCCAGCTCGCCACCCCGGCCACCAGCGGCGACTCCAGCGAGGCCGTCCTGGTCTCCGGCTCCAACGGGAACACCACCAGCGTCCCGGTCGTGCTGCGCAGCCTGGTGCCGGTCAACCAGGGCAAGGGCACGTTCACCGGCACCATCACCGGTGGCAACGGCCGCAGCTCCTCGCCGACGCAGAGCTTCTCGTACGCCTTCGACGTCCCGAAGGGCCAGCGGGACCTGCGGGTCGGCCTGACCGTCGCCAAGGACCCGAAGCTGCTCATGCAGGGCGCGCTGATCAGCCCGAACGGCACCCCGGTCGACATCGAGGGCAACGGGCAGTTCGACGCCCAGGGCAACCTGGCCGGCACCGGCAACGGCGTCTCGGCCACCGCCGTCAACCCGGCCGCCGGCCGCTGGCGGTTCGTCCTGAACGTGCTCGGCCCGGTCAGCGGCCAGGAGCTCGCCCAGGACTTCACCGGCACCGTCGCGTTCAACCAGAACCAGGCCACCGCGGCCGGTCTGCCGAACGACCCGCGCACCGGGCTCGCGGCCGGCAAGCCGGTCACCGTCCAGGTGAACTACACCAACAACACCGTCGCGACCCAGCGGATCGCGGCCGACGGCCGACTGGACCGCCGGGTGGACGTGCCGCTGGTGCCGCAGGGCTCCTCGGCGACCGTCAGCCTGCCGCTGAGCCTCAGCTCCGCCGTGCCGTCCTTCCTGGTGCCCCCGGGCACCGACCGGCTCAAGGCCGTGGCGGCGTCCTCGACGCCGGCGCAGATCGAGCTGAGCGCCACCACCGGCTCGCCGGACCTGTTCGGCGACCTGAAGAAGGCCCAGGACGGCTCGACCGTCTCGGTGGTGACCGACAACGGCACCCCCGAGCAGCCGGTCGTCCCCGGCACCTGGGGCACCTTCGTCCAGCAGATCGGCCCGTTCGGCAGCGGCTCCGCGCCGGCCGGCACCTCCACCATCACGGCCACCGCGCACACCCAGGCCTTCGACCCGGCGCTGACCTCCAGCACCGGTGACCCGTACGCCGCCTCGGTGAACGCCTCGGCCGCGGCCGCCACCCCGGTGACCGTCGCCCCCGGCGCCACCGGTTCGCTCCAGGTGACGCTGACCCCGACCGGCCCGAAGGGCAGCACCGTCAAGGGCGTGCTGTACCTGGTGTCCGGCCCGACCGGCGTGGCCACCGCCAACAACGTCCTGAACACCACCGGTTCGGTGCTCGCGGCGATCCCGTACAGCTACACCGTGAACTGACGAAACGTCAATTCATCTGAAGCCGAGGCCGTCCCGGAGTTCCGGGGCGGCCCCGGCCGCTTCCGGTGGGCCGCGTTCCGCGGAAACCTTCGGGTGCTGCCGGTCGTTGGGCCGGGCAGGGGCCGTTGCGGCCCGACCGACCGACCAGGGAGCGGGAGTTGAACGACGCGATCAAGCACGGCGAGGTCGAGGTCAACGGCGTACGGCTGCACTACGCGGAGCAGGGCGAGGGGCCGCTGGTCCTACTGCTGCACGGCTTCCCGGAAAGCTGGTACTCCTGGCGGCACCAGTTCGCACCGCTCGCCGAGGCCGGGTACCGGGTCGTCGCGCCGGACCAGCGCGGCTACGCCCGCAGCTCCCAGCCCGAGCGGGTGGACGCCTACACCCTGCTGCACCTGGTCGGCGACGTGACCGCGCTGATCGGCGCACTGGGCGAGGAGCGGGCCGTCGTGGTCGGCCACGACTGGGGCGCGCCGGTGGCCTGGACCACCGCGGCGCTGCGGCCGGACCTGGTGCGCGGGGTGGCCGGACTGAGCGTGCCGCCGCTGCCGGTGGGCGGGCCGCCGCCGCTCGAGGCCGCCCGGGAGGCCTTCGGCGAGGGCTTCTACCAGGTCTACTTCCAGGAGCCCGGAAAGGCCGACGCCGAGCTGGCCGCGGACGTCAAGTCCAGCCTGCGGCGCATCCTCTGCGGCAAGCAGCCGGACGGCGTGCCGCGGCCGTGGATCGTCCCCGATGGCGGGAAGCTGCTGGACACCGTCCCGGAACCGGAGCGGCTGCCCGACTGGCTCACCGACGCGGACCTGGACGTCTTCACGGCCGACTACGCCGCCCACGGCGAGCGCGCCTTCACCGGCGGCCTCAACTGGTACCGCAACCTCGACCGCAGCGCCGAACTCCTGGCCGCCTTCAGCGGGGTGACGGTCGAGGTGCCCGCGCTGTTCGTGGTGGGCGAGCAGGACCTGGTCAACGCGCTGGTCCCGCGCCCGGTGCTGGACCACCTGTTGGGCCGGCTGCCCAGGCTGCACGGCCACGTCCGGCTGCCGGACACCGGGCACTGGACGCAGCAGGAGCGCCCGGCCGAGGTGACCGAGGCGCTGCTGGACTTCCTGGCGCACCTGGACAAGTAGTCGGGCCGGGCGCCGTCCGCGGCCGTCCGCAGTCGTCGGCCGCGGCCGTCCGGGGACGGAGGGCCGCGGCCGGCGGCGTCAGACCGGCAGCAGGCGGGCGATCAGCTCGCCGAGGCGGCGGGCGTTGCGGCAGGAGTGCATCTCCACCACGCCCGCGTAGGCGAGCGCGGCGGAGTCGCCGGTCGGCCAGAGCGAGGGCTGCTCCGGGTTGAGCCAGAACACCCGGCGGGCCCGGCCGGCGATCCGGCGCAGCGCGTCCAGGTTGGGGTCGCGCTGGTTGTTCCTGGCGTCGCCGAGGACCAGCACGCAGGTGCGCGGGCCGACGGCGTCCAGGTGCCGCTCGGCGAACTCGCCGAGCGCGGCGCCGTAGTCGCTGTTGCCGTGGTAGCCCGTCACCTTGGCCTCGGCGAGGATCCGGGCGGCCAGCCGCGCCGGGTCGTCGCCGCCGCGCAGCAGTCCGGTGACCTCGGCGGTGCGGTTGACGAAGGCGAACACCCGGACCTTGCTGAACTGTTCGCTCATCGCCTGCACCAGCAGCATGGTGAAGTCGGCGAAGCCCGCCACCGAACCGGAGACGTCGCACAGCAGCACCAGCTCCGGCCGGGCCGGGCGGCGCAGCCGGTACGCGGGGCGCAGCGGCACCCCGCCGGTGGTCAGCGAACGGCGCAGGGTGCGGCGCAGGTCGATCTCGCCGCGGGCGGCACGGCGGCGCCGGGCGGCCAGCCGGGTGGCCAGCTTGCGGGCCAGGGGGTGGACGGTGCGGCGCAGTTCGGCGAGCTGGGTGCGGCCGGCGTAGAGGAAGTCGACCAGGTCGGTGGTCGGGGCGACGGCGCGTTCGGCGATCCGCTCGGGGCCGCGCAGCTCGGCGACCCGGCGGCGGGCCTCGCCGGCGGCCATGGCACGGAAGTCCCGGATGCGGCGGCGGATCTCGTCGGCGAGCACCCGGTCGGAGAGGTCCCGGGTGTTCTGCCCCTCGCGCAGGGCGGCGAGGACGCGGGCGAGCAGGGTGTCGGGGGCGAGCCGGCCGAGCGCCTGCTGGGCGGACCAGCCGTCGGAGCCGGGTGAGCTGCCGACGCCGTACCGGCCGAAGGCCTCCAGCACCTCGCCGGCCAGCCGGGCCTGGGCGGCGCGGTCGTCGGCGGCCAGCGCGGCGGCGAGCCGGTCGCGCAGCTGATCGCGCAGCGGGTCGGGGCGGCCGAAGCGCGGCGGCTCCGGGTCGTCCGGGATCGGCGGCGGGTCGGCCCGCACGGCCTCCGGGGTGCCGACGCCGAGCGGGAAGAACAGGTCGAAGGTGGCGTCGAAGACCGCCCGCTGGCTCTGCGAGCGCAGCAGGGCGGCGGCCAGGCCGGCCCGCATCGGCTCGCGGTCGGTGAAGCCGAGGACGTCCAGGACGGCGGCGGCGTCCACCGTCTCGGCCGGGCCGATCGGCAGGCCGTGGCCGCGCAGGGCGCGGACCAGGCCGGTGAGGCGGGCGGCGGTGTCGGCTTCCGGGGGCGGCGTCGTCACGCGAGGGTGAGCTTCTGGGTGGCCTTGCGGACGTCGTCCTGGTGCTTGAGGATCACCCCGAGGGTGTCCCGTACGACGGCGTCGTCCAGGGTGTCGGCGCCGAGGGCCAGCAGGGTGCGGGCCCAGTCGATGGTCTCGGCGACGGACGGCGCCTTGCGCAGCTCCATCGCGCGCAGCGCGCCGACCACCCGGACCAGCGACTCGGCCAGCGTCTCGTCCAGCCCGGGCACCTTGAGCCGGACGATCTGTCGCTCCAACTCGGCCTCGGGGTAGTCGAGGTGGAGGAAGAGGCAGCGGCGGCGCAGCGCCTCGGAGAGCTCGCGGGTGGCGTTCGAGGTGAGCAGGACGAAGGGGCGGCGGCTCGCGGTGATGGTGCCGAGCTCGGGGACGGTGACCTGGAAGTCGCTGAGCACCTCCAGCAGCAGCGCCTCCACCTCGACGTCGGCCTTGTCCATCTCGTCGATCAGCAGCACGGTCGGCTCCTCGCCGCGGATCGCGGTGAGCAGCGGGCGGGTGAGCAGGAACTCCTCGCCGAAGATGTCGGTGCGGGCGTCCTGCCAGCCCTCGTCGCGGCCGGCGGTGATCCGCAGCAGCTGCTTGGCGTGGTTCCACTCGTAGAGCGCGCGGGCCTCGTCGATGCCCTCGTAGCACTGGAGCCGGACCAGCCGGGCGCGGCCGATCTCGGCGACGGCCTTGGCGAGTTCGGTCTTGCCGACCCCGGCCGGGCCCTCGACCAGCAGCGGCTTGCCGAGCCGGTCGGCGAGGAACACGGTGGTGGCCACGGAGGTGGAGGCCAGGTAGCCGGTGGCGGCCAGCTGTTCGGCGGCGTCCGCCACCGAGGTGAAGAAGCCCGTGCCGTTGTCGCTCATCCGTCTGCCCCGTTCCGGTTCGCCGTCTCCGTGCGGCGCCACCCTACCGGCCGGTCACTTCGCTGTCTCGGGTTCGTTGGCTCGGCGTTCGCCGTCTCGGGGTTCGCTGCCTCGGGGACGGGGTGGTGGCTTCGGTGCGGTGCAGTGCAGTGCGTGCGGTGTGTGCGGTGCCGGGGCACGGCGGTGCGGCGGCGTACGGCTCCGGTGAGGGTGCCGTACGCCGCCGTCGTCACGACGGGCCGGGTGGGCCCTGGTGTCAGTTGACGAAGAGGACCGGCTGGCCGGGGGCGGTGATGTCGATGACCTGGCCGTAGGTGGCGCTGAAGAAGCCGGTCGAGAAGCACAGGCTCGGGCCGGAGACCAGGGCGAACGGCTGGCCGGAGAAGCCGATGGTGTTGCCGGTGTTCGAGGTGGTGCCGTTGATCCCGGTGCTGTTCTGGTAGTTGCAGCTGATGCTGCCCAGGATGGTGTTGAGCACCACCGTGGTGCCCATCACGCCGGCCGCGCCGGGGGTGAGCTTGACCGGGTTGCCGGGCGCGTCGCTGACCGTGTTGGTGAACGGCAGGTTGGTGACGCTGATGCTCTTGACGCCGGTGACGCCGATGACGTTGGACGTGCAGGACCCGAAGCTCTGGGTGTCGAGCCGCTCGACGGCGCTGCCCGGCGCGGCCGGGTTGGAGGTGACGGTCGCCGAGAAGGAGGAGGCGGCACACTTGACGCCGGTCGTGCCGGTGGCGCTGTTGTAGAAGGTCGCGTAGGTGCCGGAGACCAGGTTGGCGGTCAGTACGTCGCCGACGGCGACGGCCGGGCCGCTCGGGCTGCCGGTGGTCAGGACCGCGCCGGCGGCCTGGGCGGGGGCGACGGCCGCGCCGGTGAGGGCGAGCGAGGCGAGTGCGGCGGTGGCGAGGGTGCGGCTGATGCGCATGAGGGTGCCTCTCTCCGTCCGGTGGACGGGTGGGGGAACCCCCGCGTGCGGGTGTGGTGGTGTGCACGGCGGGGGAGGTGCATGGCGTACCGGGGGCTTCGTACCGGCGGCCGGTGCCGAACGCCGCTTCGGAGGCCTGGAGTCGCGGGCGTCGTCCGGTGGGCTTCGGCACAGGCCGAGGGGCGGGCGGGCCCGGCGCCACGGGCCCGTCCGTGCGGTACGGCGGTGCGGACGTACGCGAGGGTGGGCGCGTACGGCGGTGCGGTGGTACGACAGTGCGGTGGTGCGGTGGTGCGGTGGTGCGACCTTGCGGTGGAACCGCGGTGCGGTGGTGCTGACGTGCGTACGGGCGGCGGCGTGGACACCAGCGGCACTGCGCCGTTCGGTCGGGGACGTGCGGTGCCGTGGGGCACGTGGACGGCTGCCACCGTCGCGTCCCCGCCTCCGCCGTGGTCCCGTGGCCTGGGCGTTCGCCCGGGCCGTCGGAGCCCCCGGAGGGTCCGTCCGGTGGTGGCCTGCTGGCCCACCGGTTGGAAACCTGTCAGTGTTGTAAGCCCGGTGTTCCGTCAATGTCAATACAGGACACAGGAGTTGGTGATGGATCGGAACTACCTCCGCGGAGCCGACGTGGTCCTGCTGCCGGGTGCCCGGACAGGCCGCGATCCGGCCCGCTCGATCAAGCCCGGGCCGCGCCGACTGCCCGCCGGCGTGGTCGCCGCGACCCAGCGCGAACGGCTGCTGGACGGGCTGGTGCGGACCGTGGCCGAACGCGGCTACCAGCACGCCACGATCAGCGACATCTGCCGTGCGGCGGGCGTGACCAGGCCGGTCTTCTACGAGCTGTTCAGCGGCAAGGAGGACGCCTTCCTGGCCGCGCACCGGTACGGCACGGGCGTGGTGATCCGCCGGATGGCGGAGGCCTACACGGCCGAAACCGACTGGTGCCGGGGCATCCGCAAGAGTCTCGGGGTGATGCTCCAACTGCTCGCGGGAACACCGGCGTTCGCGACGATGGCGGTGATCGAGGTCGAGGCCGTGGGCCCGGCCGGCCGCTGGGAGCGGGCCCAACTGCTCACCAGGTTCCGCACGTTCTTCTCCGAGGTGCCCCAACTCCCGGGCGGGGTGGAGTCCAAGGAGATGGTGGACGCCGTGGTGGGCGGCGTCTACAGCGTCATCTACCGGCGGATCGACTCCGGAAGGACCGAACAACTGCTGGAGATCCTCCCGGTGTTGACCATGTTCTGTCTTTCGTCGTTCCTCGGCCCGGCGGAGGCGGCCGAGCGGCTGGGGGTTCGGGACTGGCCGAAGCGGGTCGCGGATTGGTCAACGACCCGGGACTGAGGTTCCAGGCTTGCAGTTCACCGTGTGTCCGACGGGTCGCCCCGTCCGTGGTGTCCGCGTCTGACCAGCGCTCTACGTGAGAGTGCTGGTGGGGGCGTTGACTGCTCCCCGCTTCCACGCATCAGCCGCACGGTGGCGGATGTTGCGGGAGCCGTTGATGTCCGCATGCATGGTCACGCCGCAGGAGCGGCACGCGAACGTGGCCTGGTCCACTCGGTTCTGCCTGTGGGTGTGCCAGCAGACGGAGCACTGCCGGGAGGTGTTACGCGGGTCCACGTGGACCAGGGGCACACCCGCCCGCTGCGCCTTGTACTCCACGAACGCTCCGAGCTGGGCGAACGCCCAGGAGTGGAGGCGGTACCGCTGGTCCTTCTTGGCCTTGACCCTCTCGCGGATGCCCGTGAGGTCTTCCAGGGCGATCCCGCGCGAGGTGCGTTCAGCGGTGGTGACGATGGTCTTGGAGATGATGTGGTTGGTCTCGGTCGCCCGGCGCGACTCCTTACGGCGCTGCCGCTTCAGGACCCGCTTGGCAGACTTGGTGCCCTTGGAGCTTGGCGCGCAGCGCCACCATGCGGGCGCGGTGGCGGTTCAGGCCTCGTCCGGCCATGACCTGGCCGTCGCTGGTGGTGGCGATGTTGACGATCCCGAGGTCCATCCCGATCCAGTCGACGGGCTCCGCGACGGGCTGCACGGGAATGTCGCAGGTCGCGAACAGATACCAGGTCCCGTCACGGAACACCAGGTCGGACTCGCCCCGTCGATGCTCGGCCAGCATCGCGAGCGCGTCCTGGGAGCAGCGAAATCCGATGCCCTTCAACCGGCTCGCCGTGGTCCAGATGCTCACGGTCTTCGTGTCGGTGTTCCACGACAGCATCCGGTCGTCGAACGGCTGGGCGGCGTCCTCGCGGAATCTGATCGGCTTGGACTCGGCCTTGTTGCGACGCTTGCTCCCCTTCGGGCCGAGGTTGCCGGCCCGAAGGTTCGCCGTCAACGCCGCGTAGGCGTCACAGACCTTCTTCACCGACCGCACAGCGGCCTGCGCCCCGAGGTCGTATTCGTCCTTGACGTACCGGTACACCAGCGGCTGCAACCCGTTGCGCCGGATCTCACCCTTGGCGAACGCCACCTGCGAGATGTGGTTCGCGGCCCGGTTGCACGTGCGCAGTGTCGCAGCGAGCGCGTCCGCCTGGTACGGCGACGGCTCCAGCTTCACCCGGACCACGATCTTCATGCGCAGGAAGGTAGTTGACCCAAAATCGAACGATCAAATCGGAAGGTCAGAACACATGGAAGAGGACTCCGCCGCTTCGCGGCTCCGGTCCAAGGAGCCGATTCGCCCCCGCAAGCGGGAGGTACCCCCACTCAGGGCTGAAGCCCTGGGCTTCCTCGGCAGAAATCAGGTGAAGATCCTTCGTGCACCCGTATTGACCCGGCCAATACCGAGCAGTAGCTTCCCAGTTACTTACCGCGTGCTGACCGGAAGAACCCCGCTGCCGAGGGGTTGACGGCCCGGTCGCGCCGAAGAACGCTGTCCGCGCCAGGACAACGTGCCAAGTGCCTGCACACCCATCCACCCACAGGGAGCACACACATGGCCATGTCCGAGGACGCCGCCACGGCGGCCGAGGCCCCGCAGACGCCGGGCACGCCGAGAAGAGGCCGGGTCCGCCTCAAGCGCACCGCCCTGATGGCCGTACCGGCCATCGCGGCCGGTGGCGTCCTGATGGCGCTCACCGCCCAGGGCGTGCTCGCCGCCCAGTTCTCCATCTCCGGCATGCCGTTCACCATCACCGCCGACAAGCTGGAGGGCGAGGGCTTCGCCCAGTTCGGCGCGCTGGACTCGATGATCCCCGACAGCCCCAACGCCGGCTCCACCGGCGGCCAGGTGCTGGTCGCGGTGTCGGCGATCAAGAAGGCCGAGATCACCAACCTCTGCCAGAGCGTCGACCTCGGCGGCGTCAACCTGGTGATCCACGCGGGCGACGGCGGCACCCCCGTCTCCGCCAGCAACCTCACCACCGACTCCGACCTGCTCTCCGGCGACGCGGAGTTCACCAACATCGAGATCGGCGGCGACGCCAGCACCTACACCAAGGCCGGTCCGATCGGCAAGGGCGGCCCCGGCGTGTTCGGCCAGCAGGCCGACACCGTCAAGCTCACCCACCTGAACCAGCACAACTACGCGAGCACCGCCGTTGGGTTCAAGCTGCCCAACCTGCGGCTGAGCTTCAGCTCCACGGGCTGCTGACCATGACGGAGTCCGTACCGGAGCCGGCCGGCACCGGCGAGGGCACCGCGGCACGGGCCGAGGGGGTGGCCGCCGAGGGGACGGCGGCCACGCCCGCCCAGGCCGTGGCGGCCCCCGTCGCCGCGCCCGCCGCACACCCGGTCAAGAACGACTGGCGGGGGCGGCGACCGTTCTGGGGCGGGCTGCTGGTGACGCTCGGCGGCGCCGAGATCCTGTTCACCCTGAAGGCCCCGCTGCCCGTCCTCCTGCACATCGGGATGGAGGGGCTGGCCGGGTACCTGGTGCCCGCGGTGATGGTGCTGTGCGGCCTGCTGATCCTGTTCAACCCGGCACAGCGGCTGTTCTACTCCATCCTCGCCGTGCTCGCCTCGCTGGCCACCTGGGTCACGTCCAACCTGGGCGGCTTCGTGGTCGGGATGATGCTCGGGGTGGTCGGCGCCTGCCTCACCTTCGGGTGGCTGCCCGAGCAGCCGCTGCGCCAGGGCCGGCAGCGGCGGCTGGAGCGCCGGGAGGCGCGCCGGGCGGCGGTCTGACGGCGGTGCCCCGGGTCCTGGTGGTGGGAGAGCACCAGGGCGTGGGGCACCTCACCGTCGGCGCGCCCGCTGCGGTCGCTGTGCCCGCAGCGGTCCGGGGTGGTCCGGGGTGGCCGAAAACCATCCCGGACCGCACGCACCGACGCAATGGGCCGAAGGTCCCGGGTCTCTCCGGGGCGATCGGCCCTTCTCGCGTTCGGCGGCCGGGCAGTTGACTGGACAGGACATGGACAACAGCAGCAGCATGAGCACTGGCACCGCCGCCACCGCCACCGCCGAGTACGACCGCCTGATCGCCCGCCATCACGCGATGCGCCTGCGACGCCAACTCCTCGCCCCGTCCTCCTCGGGCGGCGGCGAATTCGGGTACGGCGCCTACGGCGAGGACGGCGGCTACGACGGCGCCGCCGACCAGCACCTGATCCGGCGCGACCTCGACCTGATCTCCCCGCTCTCGGACCTGATCGACCACCTCTACGCGGTGATGTTCAGCCACCGCCCCTACCTGCGACCGCTCTTCCCCGCCTCGATGGAGTTCCAGCAGCTCCACCTGGAACGGATCTTCCACCACCTGATCGACCACCTCGACCGCCCGGCGGAGCTGGAGCAGACGCTGCGTCAACTCGGCCGCGACCACCGGAAGCTGGGCGTCCGGCCGGTGCACTACGAGGCCTTCGAGGAGGCCCTGTGCGCGGCCGTCCGGCACCGGGCCGGCGAGCGCTGGACCGAGGACCTGGAGGGCGCCTGGGTGCGGATGCTGCGCTTCGCCGTCGGCGCGATGGTGGCCGGCGCCGACTCCGCGCTCACCGAACCGCCGTACTGGCACGCCGTGGTGACCGGGTACGAGCGCCGCCGCCCCGACCTCGCCGTGCTGCGGGTGCGCACCGGCGAGCCCTACCCGTACCAGGCCGGGCAGTACGGCACCGTCGAGCACCCGGCGCTGCCGCACACCTGGCGGCAGTACTCGATGGGCTGCGCCCCGCGGTCCGACAACGAGCTGGAGTTCCACGTCCGCCGCACCGGCCTCGGCGGGGTCAGCGCCGCCCTGGTCGACCACACCGCCATCGGCGACCGGCTGCGCCTCGGCCCGCCGCGCGGCAGCCTGCTGCCCGACGGCGACCCCCGCGACCTGCTGCTGGTCGCGGGAGGCACCGGCCTCGCCCCGATGAAGGCGATCGTCGAGCAGCAGACCACCCAGCGGCCGACCGGCCGACGGGTCCACCTGTTCGTCGGCGCCCGGGATCGCGGCGACCTCTACGACTGGCAGGCGCTGTCCGAACTCGGCCTGCACAAGCCGTGGTTGACCGTCACCCCGGTCACCGTCGGCGAACTCGCCGACGCCGTCGCGGCGGCCGGCGACTGGCGCGAGCACCTGGCCTGCGTCACCGGCCCCGTGGGCATGGTCGGCTCCGTCCGCACCCGGCTGGCGGAAGTCGGGCTGCCGTCGACGCAGGTGCGGTTCGACCAGGCGCTCTTCCGCTGAGGACCGGTCGGCGCCGGATTGGTTTCGGCGCCGGTGGCGGTAGCGGTGGCGGTGTCAGTGCCTGCGCCGGTGTCGGTGCCCGCGCCGGTGTCGGCGTCAACGTCCGGGGCAACGTCCGGGTCAGCGGAAGCAGTAGGAGTCGGAGGAGGCGTCGCCGCCCGCCAGATGGGTCTGGTGGACGCGCAGACCCCGGAAGTCGGCGCCGTGCGGGAAGAAGCGCTCGTCCACGCTCAGCCCGCCGGCCTCCGGATCGGCGTCCAGCTTGACCATCCAGGGCTCGATGCCGTCCGGGTAGAACTGGTCGTCCCAGGCGCCGTAGAGCGAGTTGGTGAGGTAGAGCCGCCGGCCGTCCCGGCTGATCTCCACCATCTGCGGCGCCCCGCTCAGCGGACGGCCGGGCTCGGCCGGGTGCGGGGTGCGGGCGGCGATCCCGCCGAGCCGCACCGAGTCCGTCAGCCGGGGGTGGAACGGGTCCGAGACGTCGTACTGGAACAACTCCCCGGTGCCCCAGGCGGACACGTACAGCCAGCGGTCGTCCACCGACAGGTTGATGTCGGTGACCAACGGCGGCACCGCGCCGAACGGCTGCAGCGCGGGCGGCAGGTCCTCGGCCTTCGCCGGCTGGGCGGGGATCTCGATCACCTTGCGCGCGGTGAACGCCGGCCCCTCCCGGTACCAGAGCCAGACCGAGGAGGACAGGTCCTCGACGTTGGTGACCACCCCGACGAACCCCCACTCCGCCTGCGGGTCGTGCGCCGGACGCAGCTCCAGCACCATCTGGTACTGGTCGCCGAGGTCCACCCGCTGGAGGTGGCGGCCGGAGTCCAGCTCCCAGAAGTGCAGCGCGTGGCCGTACTTGCGCCCGAGCAGGAGCTCCGGCACCACCCCGTCCTCGACCATCCGCGGGGTGCCCCACTCGCTGGTGATGCCCACGTTGGTGCCCAGGTGCCACCAGACGTCGTACGCGAAGTGCTGCGGCCCGCGCTCGGTCTCCCAGGCGCGCAGCACGTCGAAGGTCGTGTGGTCGAGCAGCGCCACCCCGCCCGGGCCGTCGTCGTCCTCGCCGCTGCCGAGGCAGGAGAGGAAGACGCCGTCGGGGCCGCAGTGCAGGGTGTGCGGACGCGAGTAGCCGGCCTTCGCGGCGAGCTCCTCGGCCTCGATCGTCTTCACCAACCGCGGGCGGACCGGGTCGGGCCGGGTGTCCAGCACGTGCAGCCGGGAGGAACGCAGCCCGGGCAGCAGCAGGTAGCGCCGCTCCGGGTTCTCGTGGCAGGCGTGGGCGAGGGCGCTGGAGCAGGCGTTCCAGCCGAAGTGGTGCAACTCGTCGCCGAGCGTGGGCAGTTCGGCGAAGTTCAGGACCTTCCCGTAGCTCGCCGAGTCCGGATCGGTGTCGACGCTCAGCAACGCATCCGGCTGCCGCCTCGACCGGTCGAACCCGGCCACGTACGCCAGCTTCTCCGGCGGAGCGGCGATCGCCTCGGCGGCCGAACGGTAGAGCGACGGATCGGTATGCCCGTGCTGCATGCAAACTCCCCAACTCGCCGTGTCTGTCCGGGAAGCGTTCCACAGGGACACCGGCGCACAGCAGGCGCACGAGGGGCGGACGGGGGCGGTCCGGAGGCGGGCGCGGAGTGGTTCGGTCGGGTGGCGGTCCGGAGGCGTCGGGTGGACGTTCGGAGGGGCGCCGGGTGACGGTCCGGACACGGTCGGGAAGTGCGGGCGGCTACCCTCGGCCGGGTGCACAACAGTATTCGCGGGGGGAACTTCCACGGCCCGGTCGTCCAGGCCGACACGGCGTACGTGACGGTGACGGCCCGGCCGCCGACGATCGCGGGGCTCCCGCCACTCACCTCCGCCTTCACCGGCCGTGACCGGGACCTGGCGGACCTCCAGGCCCTGTTGGCCGTCGACGGCCCGTCGACGGTGGCGGTCACCGGCCTCGGCGGCATCGGCAAGACGACGCTGGCGATCGCCGTCGGCCACGCCCTGCTCGACGCCGGCCACGTCGGCGCCGCCTTCTTCGTGGACCTCCGCGGCTACGCCGAGACCCCGGTCGGGGCCGGGCAGGCGCTCGACACCCTGCTGCGGGCGCTCGGCGTGCCCGCCGACCACATCCCCCCGGACCCGGAAACCCGCGCCGCCCTCTATCGCGAGCGGCTGGAACGGCACGGCGGAGGCGTCCTCGTCATCGCCGACAACGCCTCCGCCGCCGACCAGGTCCGTCTCCTCCAGCCCTCGTCCACCCGCCACCGGCTCCTGGTCACCTCCCGGGAGACCCTCCCCAGCCTCGGCGCCCGCCTCCACCGCCTCGGCGTCCTGGACACCGACGCGGCCACGGCCCTCCTCGACGCCGCCGTCCGCGCCGCCCGGGCGGACGACGACCGCGGCACGGCCGACCCGGCGGCCGCCCGGCGGATCGCGAAGCTGTGCAGCCGACTCCCGCTCGCCCTGCGGCTCGCCGCCGCCCAGCTCGTCCTGGACCCGCACCTGCGCGCGGACGAACTCGCCGCGGACCTGGCCGACCACGCCGCCCGGCTCGACCTCCTGGACGACGGTGAGATCGGCATCCGCATCGTGCTCGACCGCTCCTACCGGAGGCTCGGCGAGCCGCAGGCGGAGCTGTTCCGGCTGCTGGCCCTCAATCCGGGACCCGACGTCTCGACCGAGGCCGCCGCCGTGCTGGCCGACGTGAAGGTCCGTGAGGCCCGGTCCAAGCTCGCCCAGCTCGCGGGCAGCGCCCTGGTCGAACAGACGGCGGGCGGCGGCCGCTGGTACCTGCACGACCTGGTCCGCGACTACGCCCTGGAACAGGCCGATCGGTACCCGGAGGCCGGTTGGACCGCCCTGTGGCGCCTGCTGGTGTACTACGCGGATACGGCCGTGGCCGCCGACCAGGAGATCGGGGCGCTTCCCGTGAGCCCGGGCCCCGGCCGGTTCCGGGACCGGGTCGAGGCCCTGGCTTGGCTGGAGTGCGAGCGGGCCGCCCTGGTCGTGACCGTGCGTCTGGCGGTGGCGATCGGCCTGCTCGACGTGGCCATGAGGCTCTCCTCGTCGCTGGTCGGCTATCTGGTCCGGTGGTCCCGGATCGATGACGCCGTCTCGATGACGACGGCCGTGTTGTCCGCCGCCCTCGACGTCGGGATCAGGGCCGAGGAGGCGATGGCGTGGCACAACCTCGGCTTCGCGCAGGGCAAGGCCCGCCGGTTCGAGGAGGCGGTGGAGGCACTGCTGACCGCCGGCGAGATCTTCCACGAGGTCGAGGACCAGCAGGGGGTGGCCTCGGCCCACGCGAACATCGCCGAGGTCCTGGCGAGCCTGGGCCAGCGGCAGGCGGCCATCGACGTGCAGCGGTACGCCCTCACCCTGGTGGACGGTCGGGACGATCGGCGGTGGGACGCCCGACTGTCGTTCAACCTTGCGGTCCTGCTGGTCGACGCGGAGCGGTTGGACGAGGCCTACGAGACGTTCCGGCGGACGGCGACGGTCTTCGGGGAGCTCGGTGACCGGAGCGGTGAAGGGATGTCCTGGAACCGCGTCGCCCAGATCCTCAGCCTCCGGGGTCGTCACGAGGAGGCGATCGAGGCCCAGCAGCGGGCGCGGGTCATCTGTCAGGAGGTTGGCGACCGGCAGAACGAAGCACTGGTGCTGGGCGATCTCGGCGTCACCCTCGTGGGGGCGGGCCGGATCGGGGAAGCGGTCGAGGCCTACGAGCAGGCCGGCCGCCTGCTGCGGGAGACCGGTGACCGCCAGGGGGAGAGCCTGAGCCTGCGCAACCTCGGCATCGCCCTGCGGCGCGCCGGGAAGGCGGACGAAGCCCTGGTGGCGCACCGGCGGTCCCTGGCCATCTGTCAGGAACTCGGCGATCGCGCCGCCGAGGGCAGGACCTGGGGTGTACTCCAAGCCGTGTTCGAGGACCTCGGGCGGCCCGAGGACGCCGAGGAGGCCCGCCGGCAGGCGGACCGTGCCATCGGCGACGCCTACGAAGCGCTCTCCGAAAGCATTGCGATCATCACATCGCGGCAGGTCGGGGATGCCGGGGACGGGAACGGCTGAGCCAGTACAGTCACCCTCATGGAGTTCCGTGAAGACATCCTGGGTGCCCCCTACGAGGCGGCCGAGCTGACGCTGCGGCCCGACGACGAAGGGGCCGTGTGCGCGACGCTCGTCCGTCGGCCGGTGCCCGGGTCGGAACGGGCCGTGCTGTACATCCACGGCTACAACGACTACTTCTTCCAGACCAACCTCGCGGACCACTACACCGCGCTCGGGTTCTCCTTCTACGCCCTCGACCTGCGCAAGTACGGCCGCTCCCTGCGCCCGCACCAGTCGCCGAACTTCGTCCGCGACCTCGCCGAGTACGACGAGGAGATCGACGAGGCCGTCCGGATCATCCGCGAGGTGGACGGGCACCGGCAGCTGCTGCTGAACGGGCACTCCACCGGTGGGCTGATCGGGGCCCTGTGGGCCGGGCGTCGGGCGGGACGTGGAGTCGTGGACGGGCTGTTCCTCAACTCGCCGTTCCTGTCGATGCCGGCCGCGCCCGCCGTCCGCACGCTCGGCGGGCCCGCCGTGACGGCGCTCGGGCGGCTGGCGCCGACCCGCGTCCTGCCGTCCGCGCTCAACCCCCACTACACCCACAGCCTGCACAAGGACCACCAGGGCGAGTGGGACTTCGACCTCACGCTCAAGCGCCCCCAGAGCTTCCCGCTGTACGCGGGGTGGCTGTCGGCGATCCACCAGGGCCACCGGCGACTGCAGCGCGGGCTGGGCATCGACGTGCCGGTGCTGCTGATGGCCTCGACCCGCTCCATCTCCACCACCAAGTGGCACAACGCGCTGCACCACGCCGACGCCGTGCTGCGCGCCGACGACATCGCCGCGCAGGGGCCGCGGCTGGGCCGGCACGTCACCACCGTCCGGATCAAGGGCGGTATGCACGACCTGGTCCTCTCCGGCGAGGCGGCCCGCACCGAGGTGTTCGCCGAGCTGGACCACTGGCTCGCCGCCTACCTCGACGTCCGGCCCGTCGGGGAGCGCGCGTGACCTCCGAGCGCGACTCGCACGACCCGCAGGACCAGGCGGGCGGGCACGACTCGCACGACCCGCAGGACCCGCAGGACTCGTACGACGAGCCCGTGCCGGTCGGGCGGCGCACCGACCTGGGCTTCGCCAAGCTCATGCCCGACCTCGACCGCGACGGCGGCTGGCTGCTCACCCTGGACGGCACCCCGCAGTCGTACGTCGACCTCGCCGACCCGACCCACCTGGAGTTCGAGTACACCCGGCGCCTCGGCCACCTCGCCGACGCCCTCGCCCCCGCCGGCCGGCCGCTGGACGCGCTGCACCTCGGCGGCGGCGCCCTCACCCTGCCCCGCTACCTGGCCGCCACCCGGCCCGGCTCGCGGCAGCAGGTGGTCGAGGTGGACGGGCCGCTGCTGGAACTGGTCGCCGAACAGCTGCCCTGGCAGGGCCCCGGCGCGGACATCACCGCGACCGTCGGCGACGCCCGGGCGGCCCTCGCCGAGACGCCGGCCGGCTCGCAGGACCTGGTGATCGCCGACGTCTTCCACGGCTCGCGCACCCCCGCGCACCTCACCTCGGTGGAGTTCCTGCGGCTGGCGGCGGCCGCGCTGCGCCCCGGCGGCTGCTACGCGGCGAACCTGGCGGACGGCCCGCCACTGGCCTTCGCCAAGGCACAGGCGGCGACGGTGCGGGCGGTGTTTCCGTACGTCTGCCTGGTGGCGGAGGCACCGGTGCTGCGCGGCCGCCGGTACGGCAACATCCTGCTGGCCGGCTCGACGGCGCCGCTGCCGGTGGCCGAGCTGACCCGGCTGCTCGCGGGCGACATCTTCCCGGCCCGCCTCACCGAGGGCGAGGACCTGGCGGCCCTGGTCGGCCGCACCGCCCCGGTCACCGACGCCGAGGCCACCGACTCCCCGCCCCCGCCGGACGGCGCCTTCAGCATCGGCTGACCCCGCGCCCGACGGCCCGGGGCGGTCGGATGGAGTAGGTCATGAATCCGCCGCGTTCACCGGTCGGGACGAATCCCGCCTTGAGCAGGACCCGGCCGGAGGCGGGGTTGTCGGCGCGATGCCTGGCGCGGACCTGCGGCAGGCCGAGGTGACCAAAGGCCAGGGCGACGATCCTGCGGACTCCTTCGGTCGCGTAGCCCCGGCCCCAGGCGTCCGCGCGCAGGATGTAGCTGACGGCGGCGACCGGCCGGTCACGGTGGAGCTTGACGACCCCGAGGAGGTCTCCGTCCACGGCCAGGCCGAGCACGTACAGGGCGCGCGGCGACTGTGCCGCAGCCGCCGCGACGTCGCGTACGCGGTGGCGGGCCTCGTCGGCGTCCATCGGTGCCCGGCCCAGGTACCTGGTCGACTCCGCGCTGTAGATCCGCAGCAGGGCTCCAGCGTCGCCAGGACCAAGCTCCCGGAGCTCGATCACCCGTCCACCGCTTCGATCAGCTTCGCCAGTTCGGCGGCGGTGGGCCGGTCGTCGGGGGCAGCCAGCAGGACGTCGCGCAGCCGGTCCTGGAGGGCGGGCCAGGGCGTCGCGGTGGAGAGCGGGACGGCCCGGTGGGCGATGGCCTTGCGGATCTCCTCCACCGGCGTGCCCGTTTCGAGAGCGGCGGTCTCGTAGTCCAGCGGCCACGTGCCGGTGGCGCAGGTCCACAGGGTTCCGGCGAGGGCGTAGACGTCGGCGGTGCGGGTCGTTTCGACGGGTTGGGGGCCGTTGATGATTCGGGCGGCCAGTTCGGGCGCGGTGAGGTGGATCATCGTGCCGTCGAACCTCGGCCACGGGGTGCTGCCGATCCGCCGCGTCCAGGCGAAGTCGAGGAGGCGCACCGTTCCGTCCTCGCCGTGGACGCCGTGGGCGGGCTGGAGGTCACCGTGCACCCAGCCGTCGGCGTGGAGGTCGGCCACGGCCCGGCACAGCCCGACGGCGGCGGCAAGGGCTTCCTCCTTCCCGCCTTCGCCCTTGCGGACGGGTCGGAAGACGTGCCACGTGGAGGGTCCGGCCAACCATGGGGTGACGTACCAGACGCCGTCGGCGAAGCGGCCGGTGCTCATGGTGTAGCCGGGGAGCTGGCCGAGGACGGAGGCCTCGCGGGCGGTGACCTCGGCGGCCTCCCCGGTGCCGAGCTTGATGCTCGCCACTCCATGCGGCCCGGTGGCCTTCCACACCGCCGAGCCGCGCCGGTTGCTGATTTGCGCCAGCTTAAGCGGCCCGCAGACGGCCTCCGCGGCCTTCAACGCGGCTCCGGCCTCGGAAGTGAACTCGCCCATTGTCTGACTGCCTTCCACTCGCAGGGGATGTGCTCGAAGACGTCCCGGCCGTCGTCCGCCGCGACGGCGAGCGCTGCGGCGAGATCGGGCGTCTCCGAGAGGAACTTCGGGTCCAGGGGCCGTACGCCCGCCCGCACCGGGAGGAACGAGAACGGCGGTGGCGGGATGCCCTGCCCGCGCCGGCCGTGCTCGGCAGCGCCCTGGGGGAACTTGCCGAACATGACTCCGACTTGCGCGTACAGGTGCTTCAGCGCCCAGTGCGGCCAGGCCATCAGCTCGCGGTGATCGGCCCCCTCGCAGTGCCCGATCAGCACCACGTTCTCGCAGGCGAGGACGCCGTACGGCCTGCCGATCAGCGGGCGCACCCATTCCGCGGCCCGGACCCCGGCGTGGAACAACTCGGCTTCCACGGCGTATCGGTGGCTGCCCGGGGCGATCTCGTAGACCGTCCACCCGGTCATGCCCCGACGGATGGACGGCCGCAGGAACGGGCAGTGCTCGTACAGGCCGACGAGGTAGCCGTCGACATCGATGCCGACCGGGTGCTCCGTCCGCGCTTCGGTGAGGCGGAGCGCCCCGGTGGTCGGCCGGGACGCTCCGTCGGATGGTGCAGTGATCACAGGTACGACGCCACCGGGACCAGGTCATCACCGTCGCCGGGCGCGGGCGCGCAGTTCCACTCCGCCCAGACCTCGCCGCTCTCGCGGTAGCGGGCCAGGGCCTCGGCGTCGACCGTGCCGTCGGCGTCGGTGAACCAGACCTCCGGCAGGGGGCCGTACGCCTCCTCGTACGCGCCCACCCAGGAGACGAAGCCGGAACCGGCGCTCTCCACGTGGGCCAGCCTGCGGCCGGCGTGCCGGAGCGTGAACGCCTGGTGCACGGCCGGGGCGTCGGCGAGCCGGTGCCACGTGGCGTCGATGGCGGCGGAGAACATCTCCGGCGCGCTCTGACCGGCGTCGATCCGACGCGCGGTGATGGTGAAGAACTTTCCCAGCTCGTCCAGCTCGACGCTGGACTTGGTGATGGTGCTCATGTGCCTCTCCAATCGGGGTCGGCGCTGCTCGCCGGGACGGGGACGAGCAGCTGCGAGGGATTTGCAGGCCCGGCCCGGCACGACCCATTCCGACGGGCCGGGAGTTCGTGGTCGCCCAGGAGACGGGCGTGGGGTTAGCGGAGCCGGCCGGAGACGACCAAGGCGGTCACCAGCGCTATCAGGCTTGTCAGACTGACGGTGCCGACGCGGGAGTGCGGCGAGCCGTGCAGTCTCGACAGGCGCAGGTGGATCGCACGGCGGCGAGCTGGAGCAGCGTTCCCGCAGAGGGGGCACGATCGGCCGATCGGGCCGCCCGGTAGTCGTCCAGCGGGCTCCAACTGACGGGGAGTCGGTTCAACTCGGACTTCGAAGGCCTGGTCACGACCTCGCGGTACACCCGTGGAGTGGTGCGTCTCGCCATCGGTCTGTCCTCCTTCGCCATGGCGGTGGGGGGCGCGTGATAGACCGTAGGGAGTCGGCTACAGACGGTGCCACGAAGTTGCACGCGGTTGCACAGGTTCACCCGAGAGTGCTGCGGGCCTTGGCGATTCGGCTTCGAGCTTCGGCTCCGTGAACGGCGATCTTGGCCAGTTCGGCGAAGGCGCGAAGGTAGCTGCGGATCTCGCCAGGAGCTGTGACGTTGATCTCCGCCGTCAGCGTCTCGACTGCCACGAGGCTCTCGTCGAATGCGTAGAACGCTTCGAGTGGCCAGACGGTCCGGCGGGCCCGGAACGGGATGACTCCGACGGAAACGTTCGGGAGGGAGGAGATTCCAAGCAAGTGGTCAAGTTGACCAGCGAGCGCTTCGTCGTCGCAGACGCCGTAGTAGAGAACGGCCTCTTCCAGGATCAGGGCGAACTGATGGCCGGCGTCGTGCAGGACGCGGGACCGCTTCAGCCGGGCCTTCACCGCGTCCTCCACGTCGTCCGGGGTGCCCTGGAAGGTCGTGATCGAACGGAGCAGCCCGGTCGCGTACGGGGCCGTCTGCGTCATCCCCGGCATGACGTTGGAGGCGTACACCTTGAATCTCCGTGTCCGCTGGT
The DNA here is from genome assembly GCF_043201465.1 of Kitasatospora sp. NPDC048298. Taxonomy (NCBI): domain Bacteria; kingdom Bacillati; phylum Actinomycetota; class Actinomycetes; order Kitasatosporales; family Streptomycetaceae; genus Kitasatospora; species Kitasatospora sp. NPDC048298. Next base: position 189,045 of record NZ_JBICYZ010000001.1, on the reverse strand, counting down.
AGAGCGGCAGCGTCTTTTGATGCACCCTCCTCATGCCGTCGCGGTGGAGGTCTCGCCACTGCGTGTACATCGACTCGGCGGTGCGCGACGCCGCGATCAGATCCGATGCCTTGTCCGCAGAACCGCAGGCCGTGCACCAAGCACGGATGTCGCTGTCAGAGGGGACCGTCAGACCGCGGGCGATGCGGGAGGACTTGGACTTGTGCCACCCACACCGCACGGCCAGTTCAAGCCCTGAAAGCCCGGCGTCCCGCCGGATCCGGTCGAGCTGATCGGCGAGCGCCTTCCGTGCGGCTTGGGCGCTGGAGAGGGGAGAAGAGGACATGAACTGGCCGGCTGCGGTGACTACTCGGCGATGCGGTAAGCCTCGTGAGGGACAGCACGCTCCCACACGGCGTCGAAAGCCGCTGCGCAGCTCCGTGTCACAGCGGGATCGTCACTTTGGTCCGTGTGCATCCATCGGCCATCGCCGTCAAAGATGTTGAACTGGACGATCTCGCCGTCGAACAGCCAGAAGTCATTTCCGGGCAGCAGAAGATCAGAGGCAGCCCGGCGGGGGAGCCACCTCACTTGCTCGCCGCCGGCCACGTTGGTGAACGTGAACGAGTGCTCGTACCGGATGTACTCGCTGGCGGGCTCCGAAATGACCCTGGCTCGTCGCAAGGAGACACCGTTGGCGGTTACCTCCTGGACGAGGTCGAGCCAGGGCCTCCACCACGACGCGCGGTCAGCCGGGTCGAGTCGATGACCGGACTTCCATGCCCGGAAGCCTTCGTCCTCGTTGTCGACCGAGTAGACATCGCGCAGTTCCAGGTGGACCGCCGACTTCCGAGCAGACCTCAAAAGGTCAGCGAAGCTGTTCAAGCTCTGCGACATCCAACGCCTCCTTGAGCGCCTTGGCCATGCGGGCAGGGATGCGGACCACGGTCTCATGATCCGGGATCGGTCCGTCAGCCAAGCAATCCGCCGTCGTTGCCTCGTCGATCTTCCAACCCTGGATGACGAAGTCCCTGGTCTCCGGGTCCACCCACACAGTGGGAGAGCCGTGATCCCCCGACTTCTCGTCCTTCGCGACGAACCGTAGTGCCATCTGATCCTCCCGTGTCGAGCCAGTTACGCTCAGTTGCAGACCTGGGCCAGTGCTCATACTCAGCCCTGGAGACTCCCGCTGTCAGGACTTTCCAGTTCTGATGAACCGCCAGATATGAGGCAATCTGGGGGCTGTCTTGCTGACCGAGGTGTCGTCCGGCCGTGCGCGCACGTCGATGCAGGAGGCACACTCCTACCTTGAGCTGCTGAACCCCTCCCTGGCCGCAGCGAGCACCGCCCACCTGATCGCCTGAAGGAGAACCGTGCAGACGCCCGTCTTCGAGACCTTCACAGATCCGGATGCCGCTGCCCGCATGCTGGACGAAATAGCCCCGCTGTACGAGCAGGTGTTCGCGGAGCCGCCCTACTTCGAAGGTCCTCGCGACCTCGCCGGGTTTTTGGAGGGCTACGAAGCTTTCCGCACCATGCCGGGATTCCGGCTGGTGCTGGCACGCTCAGGCTCGTCGCTGGTCGGGTTCGCTTTCGGTCTCCTCCTCCAGTCGGACAGTCGTTGGTGGAGCGGTCTCGGCCTGGACGAGGGCTTCACCCGCGAAGACGGACACCGGACGTTCGTGATCCGAGAGATCGCTGTGGCTTCGGATCACCGACGGCGGGGGTTGGGCCGAGAGCTGCACACAGCCGTACTCGACGGGGTCCGGGTGGAACGCGTCACGCTTGCGGTCCGCCCCGACGCACAGGCTGCAATGAAGCTCTACGAATCGCTTGGGTATCACGAGTTGGGAGACAAGCTGCCTGCTTGGGAAGGCGCCCCGGTGTACCGCTACATGGTCCGCTAGAGCACCCTCCCCGGCCCCCGCTTCCGTACGGAGGCGGGGTGCTTCGCGTCTTGGGCCTCCTTCTCCGGTCACGAGGAGTGGGTGGGGCCTGGTGCCAGCGACTCGCGGGGCTGGTGGAGCAGTGGTGGGTGGAGGCCGCGGGGGTGGGGTCCGGTGTCCGCTGCCCGATCTCGACGTCGTCGGCGAGCAGCTACCGGACGGCGGCCTCGGTCTGGTGCCGGTAGCGGCGGCGGGAGACGAAGTGGCCGTTCTCCCGGACCTCGTACATGGCCTCCGCGAATTCGCCGGTCGTTGAGGACGACGTCGAGGCGGCGGTCGTGACCCGAGCCGGTGACGCTCCAGCGGCCGCACCCACCGCAGACCACGTGAGGTCGATGTCCGCTCCGGTGTGGGTCCGCTCGGCCTGCTCGTCGGTTCGGCGCCGGCGCTCGGCCGGCGCACCCCCGGCCACCGCACCTCGGTGGAGTTCCTGCGGCTGGCGGCGGCCGTGCGGCGAACCTGGCGGACGGCCCGCCGCTGGCCGGCTCGACGGCGCCGGTGCCGGTGGCCGAGCTGACCCGGCTGCTCGCGGGCGACATCTTCCCGGCCCGCCTCACCGAGGGCGAGGACCTGGCAGCCTTGGTCGGCCGCACCGCCCCGGTCACCGACGCCGAGGCCACCGACTCCCCGCCCCCGCCGGACGGCGCCTTCAGCATCGGCTGACCCCGCGCCCCGACGGCCCGGCCCCGGAAATCCACTGGGTCTCCGCCCGTCCCCGCCGGTAGCGTGCGGGGACGATCCCGGAGGTGAGACGGTGCGGCCGCTGCTGCTGGTGGACGTCGACGGGCCGCTGAACCCCTACGCGGCGAAGCCGTACCGGCGGCCCGACGGCTACCGGACCCATCGGCTGATGACGCCGAGCTGGGCGGCCGCCGAGCGCCGCCGGCTCGCCGCGTGGGGCCTGCCCCACAAGACGCCGAAGCCCCTGCGGGTCTGGCTCAACCCGGCTCACGGCCCGGCCCTCGGTGCGCTTCCGTACGACCTGGTGTGGGCGACCACGTGGCAGGAGGAAGCGGACGCCTTCATCGCCCCCCTGCTCGGGATGCCCGCCCTGCCACACATCGCCTGGTCCGAGCCACGGCCCGAGCCGGACGGCGGGGTGTTCTGGAAGACCCCGCAGATCGTCGACTGGGTGCGCGGCCGCCCGTTCGCCTGGGTCGACGACCTGATCACCGACGCCGACCGGGCGTGGGTCCAAGCCCACCACCGAGGACCGGCCCTTCTCCACCACGTTGACCCGAAGGCCGGCCTGACGGCGGACGACTTCGCCCGGCTGACGGACTGGGCCCGCCAGCTCGGCTGACGCCGGCGGCGAGCCACCGGCGGCGCCACTTCCTCCGAGTCCTTCGACCCCGAGTTCGGTGGGGCCGGCGCCTCGCCCGCACCGGCGTGCTGCCCCAGACCCCACCGCCCGCGCCCCGCGAGCGCGAGGCCGACACCGCGCTGTCCACCGAGATCTTCCAGGCCGCGGAGCAACCCCCGCGAGCGCGAGGCCGACAGGATCACCGGGATGTCGATCCGGCTGGGAGCGGACGCGGGGCCGATCCGACATCCCAGCCGCCGGGCCCCGCGAACAACGAGCAATCCCCGCGAGCGCGGGGCCGATTCGGCGTTCGGGGTCATGGAGCGGTCGAACCAGGAGCAACCCGCGCGAGCGCGGGGCCGACGACACCCCCGCCGCCGAGCTGCTCGCCGAGGCCGAGCAACCCCCCGCGAGCGCGGGGCCGACAAGCGGGGCGTTTGGCCGCCCCAGTCCCCCGGGGAGCAATCCCCGCGAGCGCGGGGCCGACGCCGTCGTCCTGCTCTGGCAGCACTCCGAGGCGGAGCAATCCCCGCGAGCGCGGGGCCGACGATCTGCTTCAGCTTCAGCAGGCTGTCGGTGAGGAGCAATCCCCGCGAGCGCGGGGCCGACGACCCCATGGACCTGATCTACCTGCTCGGCATGGAGCAATCCCCGCGAGCGCGGGGCCGACCCATTCCCCCAGGGTGACTTTGCCGGCTATGAAGAGCAATCCCCGCGAGCGCGGGGCCGACCTCGCGCAGGACATCGAGGGCATGGAGGACCGGGAGCAATCCCCGCGAGCGCGGGGCCGACCGCCTTCGTCGGGTCGACGGCCGGTGCAACCCAGGGAGCAATCCCCGCGAGCGCGGGGCCGACGTCGACCACAGACCGGCCTCCATGGACCGCCCCGAGCAATCCCCGCGAGCGCGGGGCCGACTCCGGCGGCCTGGGGATCCCCACCCGGGTGCCGGAGCAATCCCCGCGAGCGCGGGGCCGACAGCATCCTGCGCAACCTGGCCCCGCTCCCGGGGGAGCAATCCCCGCGAGCGCGGGGCCGACACTTGCTGACCTGCGGCGATTGGCGTCAGGGGGCGCCGATTAATTCAGTTCGATTGGCTGGAAACCTGGAGGGCAAGTGATGTCGTACCGTCATTCCCTTCGCCCCAATCCGAGTTGCCAGCATCATGTCCTGTACTCCCGAAGCGTACTCGCACGTGGGGGTCGGGATGATGGTCGAGGACCTCTGGTGGCGGTACCCGCTGCCCGAAGTCAGAGGCTGGTTGCGCGCCTTGTGGGACAAGCTTGCGAGCGAGGAAGGCCGGTGGGGCGCTCCGGCTTCCGGCAGCTTGACCATGGGCAGCATGACCAGGGAGGACTTCCTGCCCTGCCCTGTCCCGCCGGGACCGGCGACCACCAACCGGTGCGGCGTGAGCGCTCGGAGCCGCGCGACCGCGTCCTCGAACCCGAGCTGTTCAGGCAGTCCCGTGCGCGAGTCGCTTCCGTGCGGCTGCTCCAGCTCCCACGGAATCGGCATCGTGACCCGTTTTCCCGTAGACCGCGGCTGTCGGCCTTGCCACGCCCTGCTCCAGGACCTCGTGGGTCACCCCGTCCAGGGCGGCTTCCTCGGTGTTGGCGGCGGCGGCCTTCCGACTTGGGGTAGGGGGCGGAGCCGAGATGCAAGGTGCCGGTCCTTCTCATGGACCACGTTCCCCGGGCGGCCCGTCGATTCGGTTGATCACCGGGGCGAACCGCCGGAGACCTCGCTCGCTGACCAAGGCCGCAAGCATGAGGAACACCCGCAGCCTTCCGATCCGGCGACCCGTAAAGCCGGGTGCGGGCCATCCCCTGTGCTGCCGTAACATCCGGACGGCACGACGCACACCTGTTCACGGGGGAGTACCGCACTTGTTCAAGAGATCGACGCCCGCGCTGTCCGGAGCGGCCATACGGGCCGCCCGTGCGGCCGTACTGACGGTGTCGGGTGCCCTGGTGCTCAGCTCGTGCTCGCTCGTGGAGCCACTGGTTGGAGGGGCGGAGAAGCCGAGCAAGCCGGTACGGGTCGAGTCCCGGGAGGCGGCGCTGGCGCGGGCGGACCAGGTTCAGAACCATGTGCGCGAGCTGACGGGCCTCGAACGGGATCCGTGGACGAAGCTCATCGCCTACTACCGGTGTTCGGGGCGGGGGATGGGCATTGCCGATGAGGGTGAGGCGTACGAGCTCAGTTCGGCGATCCGCTTGAAGGCTACGGATGACCAGCGTCCCGAGGTGGTTCGGGCGCTGCGGGAGAAACTCGCGGGCGAGGGCTTCAAGGTCACCTCGAGCGAGCCGGATTCGGCCGATCAGTCCACGTGGGAGTTCGAGGCCGTCCACGAGCCCGACCGCTACACCGTTCGCGCGGGTAAGGCGAAGCCCGGTCAGGGCGTGGGCGTCATCGTCACGCTGCCTTGCCAGGCTCCGCCGACCACCGCGGCCTCGCCTGCTCCGACGGCCACCCTCTGACGACTCGCGGCGGCGAGCACCCGCTCGGCGGCGGTGACGGTGTGCCGGGTGGGCGGCTGACGGCGGCAGGCTGGTGGGTCCGGAACGAGTGGTCGAACCACGGGCGCCGCGGCCGTCTACCGTCTGGTCGTGGCCGCCTCGGCCGGCCCTTGGCCCTGGTCCGATCCGGACGCCGGCCCCGGGCCGCCGATGTTCACCGCTACCCGGCGGCAACTGCCGCCGGGCGACGTGTGGTTCGCGGTTAGCCGAAGCCGCGAGCGTCCTGCTTCAGAGCGGTGTCCACGGTGAGCGCGGCCGCCAGGACCAGGCTGAGCAGCGGGTCGGCGAGCGGGCGGTGGATCTGGAGCACGTAGTTGTCGGCCGTGGTGAACATCGTCTTCGCCAGGCCCTCCCACGTCTTGGTGATCCGGGCGACCTCGGTGTCCGTCGCGTCGACGATGGAGAAGTTCCAGGCCCGCCAGTTCTCGGCCTTGATGGCGCCGATCCTCTGGCCGTCGACCTCCATCGCGAAATCGATCTTTCCGATGACGTTCTGCTGGATGATCTGGCCGACCTCCTGACCGTTCGGACGCTGCACGATCACCCGCGACTTGATCAGCTTCGCCGGGCGGGTCAGCAGCAGCACCGGGGTGCCGTGCGCGTCGCGGATCTCGAGCTTGTGGGTCAGGTACTGGTCGAGGGAGGAGACCAGCCGTAGCACCTTGCGCAGAGCGCTCTGGCCGACCTCGACCACCGAGCCCAGCGTGGCGCCCTGCTGGTCGAAGACCGCGTACTCGTTGGTCAGCTCGATCAGCTTGGCCTTCTGGTTCACCACCAGGACGGGCTCGGAGAAGAGGGTGCCGCCGCCACCGGAGACGGGGCCGACGCCCGCCTGGTGCTGTACCTGGCGCTGCACCCTGGCGGCGTCGCCGGACGGGGCGGCCGACTGCCCGGGGTAACCGGAGGTGTTCGTGTTCTGGGACATGGCGGGCAGGCTAGGGCCAGCCCGCCGCGGACAGCCAGATCATTTTCACCGGCTCCCGGGTTCGTTCGGTCGCGAACTCGGCAGGTGGGGCGGGGCGTTGCGAATGACAGCCGACCGGTACTCGGCGGAGCAGATGTGGCTGATGTCACATCCACTCGACCCGATTCGAGTTCCGTGTCGGCGCCTGGCCCGTCGCTCAGGCAGTGTGCAGCGGAGAGGTGTCCGGCTGCTCCGGTCCGACTGCCGGGACGACCGTCGGGGGAGCGGGGGCCTCGGCGTCCGCGCCCTCCTCCGACCGGCGGGTCAGCTTCGACTTGAGGCTGATCAGGCCGCTCCTGACATGCGGAGCGGCCTTCGCCGCGGCGACCCCCAGGACGACGCCCGCGCCGAGGATGCCCAGGGCCACCTTGGTCCCGGGGAACAGTACGGCGTGCGTGGTGAGTTCGTTGTCGTCGTTCCGCGCCAGCGCGCTCTTCCCGCCAGGAGTGCTTGACTCCGAGAGGTGCGTATCGGAGGGGCGCTGTACCAGCAGCAGTTCCCAGGTCGAGTTGTCCCAGTTGACGTCCATGGCGCCACTGTAGGGGTGGCAGGGTGCGCCGCGGTCCGGAACGTCGCTAGGGATGGTCCTTCTTGCGGTGGTTGACGATGCTGGCGGGGGCGCCGCTGTAGTTGCAGTCGGCGCACTTCTGCCACGAGCAGTCCGGATCGGCGACAGCGGCATGGCGGACGGAGTGGTGCGAGCCGTAGCCGTGGGCGTGGAGCAGTTGAGCGACGGACCCGTCGTACTTGAGCGCCATGAGCGCTGCTTCGGCGATCTTGTCGTGGCCGGCGGCGAAGAACTTGCCCAGGCCGACGTCCTTCCCGCAGCCGCACCAGCACTTGCCGGTCGGGATGAGGCGGGGCTTCTCGTTGTTTGACATGAAGCCAAGGTAGCAATCCTTGGATTGATGTCAAGGTATCAATTCAAGGGTTACATGCAAGAGTTGGGTTGCTGTCAGGTGGCGTGCAGGCGGCTGCGGGCAGGACTGCTGCACGAGGTCTCTCCGGGGGCGCGACGACCCGTCATTGGCCCAGTTCGGGGTAGTAGCCGCGCTGGTGCGGCGACAGATCGGTGACAGCGAGCTCCGCCGCACCCCGGCAGATCACGCAGACGCGACGCCGGTGGCAGGAAGGGCAGTTGGCCCGCCCGCGGGCCGCATCGGGGCGCCAGCCGCGACCTCCGCAGTCGTGGCACCAGCCCAGGCCGTCGCACTCGTAGCACAGTACGTATCCGGGGGTGACGGTCTCGGGCGTGAGCAGTGGTTCCGGGCGTCGGAACTCCTCCGGCTCGTACAGGGCCATCGCCGGTGTCTGCCCGCTGAACCAGAGGGTGGACATGTGGTCGACCGCGCGGATCTCGATGCCGCAGCCGTGACGGCGGCCGGTGACGATGGTGCCGACCGTCCCGCCGGCCTCCTCCCGCGAGGCCGTGACCGCCCAGCCGGCTGAGTCGAGCAGAGCGGCCGCGCGGGACGTGGCGTCGGCGGCGGTGACGTTCGCGGGGCGCATTCCCGTGAAGCAGCCGACCGAGTACCGGTAGCGGAGCGGCTCGTGCCAGTCGACGACCTCCGGCTCGGCGAGGAACAGCGGGCTCAGATCGCTGCCGGGGGCCAACTCGTCGATCAGCTCGACGAGTTGTTCCCGCAGTGGGTGGCCCAGCCGGTCCAGCTCCTCCCGCGCGCCTGGTACGGGCCCCATGGCGCCCTCCTCCTCGCCCGGACCTGCCGTCGCCGGGATTCTATGCGGGGATCATGCACCGGGCCTGTGTCGGCGAACGGTCGTGACCGGTGCGGCCCTCAAGCCGATCCGGACCTGGTTGAGAGATCCCCGCGAGCGCGGGGCCGAGGGCGAACGCCACCATTTCCAAGCTCAAGCGGTAGAGCAATCCCCGCGAGCGCGGGGCCGAGAGTGTATCGGCCGCGTTGAAGCTGGGGAAGCGGGAGCAATCCCCGCGAGCGCGGGGCCGAGGGGTGGGCGGAGGCCGACATCGGGAGTGTGGCGGAGCAATCCCCGCGAGCGCGGGGCCGAGTGCTGGCCCTGGCCGATCTGTGTGGCGGCCGGGGAGCAATCCCCGCGAGCGCGGGGCCGAGCACTTGGGGATCCGCACGAAGCAGGTCACCAAGGAGCAATCCCCGCGAGCGCGGGGCCGAGGGCCTCCAAGGGGTCTGTGAGGGACTGTGGCGGGAGCAATCCCCGCGAGCGCGGGGCCGAGTTTTATGGCCGAGATCTCGGACGAGATGGCCGAGAGCAATCCCCGCGAGCGCGGGGCCGAGCACCGCCACCGCCTTCGCGGCCGGGCGGGCGCGGAGCAATCCCCGCGAGCGCGGGGCCGAGGCTTCGTGACCTGCGCCGATTCTCCTCAGAGGTCGCCGATTGATTCAGTTCGAATCGGTAGACGGTCCATGGCAGCACTCATGTGGTGTCGTCACCTCTTCTCACTGCCAGGCCATTGTCAATGCTGCGGCTCCCGAAGGGTACTCGCTCGTGGAGGGCGGGATGAGTGGTACTGCCTGAGGTCACGGGCGGGCTGGGTTGTGAGCAAAGTCGGCTGGGCGAGGCCGGGGTTCTGCCAATTTGCCATTGCCTCGCTGCTGCTGGTCCGCCCGGGAACTGTGCCGGCCAGGATGGCGCCGAGGGCGACCATTCGGTCGGTCGGGAGGATGCACGCTTCGGTGTAGGCGGCCGTCTGTGCGACCGAGTCCGTGAGGAGGAGTTGGGCGCGGTCCATGTACGACCAGAAGCAGGACAGGTTCTCGTTGCGCAGATGCCCCGCCTTGAACACCAGGCGTCCGTCTCCAAGGTCGGCGCCGACCTGGGGCGGCGTATCGAAGACGCGTTGATGGACAGTCACGAGCGCGCGTCGGACGGCACGGGCGGCCGGCAGCCCATCGAGGCAGGCGCACACGGCACTGCGCGCGCCCCCGCCGTCGTCGTACCCGCCCCCCGCCGACGGTCGGCGCGTCGGCGGGAGGGGTGGGGCGGACGGGGTGTCAGAATCGGCGGGTTCATGCCCATGGCGGGGATGCGTCGGGAGTGCGGCGCCACGTCCGAAGGAGCGAGCGATGAGTGGCGGCGGGGAGCAGCCGGAGCTGGGGCAGGTACCGGAGACGGCGTTGTGGACGCTGTGGCACCGGGCGGTGGAGGCGCGGCGGCCGGACACCGTGTTGCCGGATCCGGTGGCGGTGGAGCTGGTGGAGCGGATCGACTATCCGTTCGCGGCGCGGTTCGGGGAGAACGCGCTGGTGAGCCAGCTCCAGGCGCTGCGGGCGGACTGTTTCGACCGTGAGGTGGCGGACTTCCTGATCCGCTGCCCGCGCGGCACGGTGGTCGGGCTCGGGGACGGGTTGGAGACCCAGGCCTGGCGGGTCGACAACGGGCGGGCGAGCTGGTTGTCGGTGGACCTGCCGGAGGTCGCCGAGTTGCGGCGCCGGCTGTTGCCGCCGGACGAGCGGCACCGGATCGTCGCCAGTTCGGCCACTGACCCGGGCTGGATGGACGAGGTGGATCCGGCGAACGGGGTGCTGATCAGTGCCGAGGGGCTGCTGATGTACCTGCGGCCGCAGGAGGTGCGCGCCCTGATCGCGGCCTGCGCCGAGCGCTTCCCCGGCGGGGCGATGGTGTTGGACGCGGTGCCGCGCTGGTTCAGTCGGCGGGCCGTCGAGGGCAAGCTGCGGGACCGGTACTACCAGGCGCCGCCGATGCCGTTCGGGATGGACGCGGACGAGTGTGACCGGCTGGCCTCCGCGCACCCGCGGGTCACCGACGTCCGTGAGGTCTATCCGGAGGGCGGGCGCCGGCCGCTGAGCGCCCTGCTGCCGCTCGTGCGCTGGATCAAGCAGCGCCCGTCCGTCGTCGCACTGCGTTTTGCCGAATCTTGAAGAAACGCAGGTCAACCTGGAACCATGGTGTGTGGGGCGTACGTCGTAACCACGGGTGATCGGCCGGGGGGACAGGCCGCCCGGCACGTTAGGCTCGCTCCGGTGGGAGCGGCCTGGTGCCGCCATCGGAATGAACTGCCGGGACGGGCACGCTGCTCCAGGGGGAGCGCGGCTGGTCCCGTCCTGCCACGGAGGGACTGGCCTTGCACATCGACGCCTGGATCGAGGGGATTCCGCCGACGGCGGTGTACGCCGTGGTCGGTCTGATCATCGGGCTGGAGTCGTTGGGTATCCCCTTGCCCGGCGAGATCGCCCTGGTCACGGCGTCCCTGATGGCGGTCAAGGGTGTGGTGAGCCCGTGGGGCGTCGCGATCTGCGCGATCGCCGGCGCGATCATCGGTGACTCGATCGGTTACTCGATCGGACGCAAGGGCGGCAAGCCGCTCTTCGAGAAGCTGGGACGCAAGTTCCCCAAGCACTTCGGGCCCTCGCACCTGGCCACCGCCGAGCGCTCCTTCCAGAAGTGGGGCATGTGGGCGGTCTTCTTCGGCCGCTTCATCGCCCTGCTGCGCATCTTCGCCGGTCCGCTCGCGGGCGCGCTGAAGATGCCGTACTGGAAGTTCCTGATCGCCAACGTGCTGGGCGGCGTCGTCTGGGCCGGTGGCACGACGCTGCTGGTCTACAAGGTCGGCAAGAGCATCGAGCCCTGGCTGGCCCGGTTCTCCTGGGCGGGCCTGGGGGCGGCCCTGGTGATCGGCCTGCTCTCGGCCTGGATCATGAAGCGCCGCACCGCCAAGACGCACGCCAAGATCGAGGCGGAGGAGGCGGCCAAGGCCGCCGCCGCGGCGAAGGAGCCGGTCGCCGACTGACCACTCCCCTCCGGCCGGTCTCCCGATCGGTCGTCCGTCCGGTCTCCTGGCCGGTCCTGCGGAGGACCGGTCACGGACGGGTCCTCCTCCGCAGCCACCGTCGTGGTGCCCTCGGGCCCTCGGAGTAGCATCGGCCGGGTACTGCCGATCTTGCACTCCGGAGGGCCCGATGTCTTTGCAGCCGACCTGGGACGCCGTGGACGCCTACTTCTCCGAGCAACTGGTCGGGCACGACCCGGTGCTGGAGGGGGCCACGGCCGCCGCCGACGAAGCCGGGCTGCCGAGGATCGCAGTGGCACCCAACCAGGGCAAGCTGCTGCACCTGATGGCACTGACCCAGGGCGCGAAGCGGATCCTCGAGGTCGGCACGCTCGGCGGCTACAGCGCGATCTGGCTGGCCCGGGCGCTGCCCGAGGACGGAACCCTGCTCACCCTGGAGCTGGACCCCCGGCACGCCGAGGTCGCCCGGCGCAACCTGGCGGCCGCCGGGCTGGCCGGGACCGCCGAGGTGCGGGTGGGCCGGGCCGCGGACTCGCTGGCCGAGCTCGTGGAGCAGGGCGTGGACCCCTTCGACCTGGTCTTCATCGACGCCGACAAGCCGAGCAACCCGGAGTACTTCCGGCGGGCGCTCCAGCTGACCAGGCCCGGCTCGTTGATCATCGTCGACAACGTGGTGCGCGGTGGCGCGGTCGCCGACGCGGCCAGCACCGACCCGGCGGTGGTCGGCACCCGGGCGCTGCACGACCTGATCGCGGCCGAGCCGAGGGTCGACGCGACCTCGGTGCAGACGGTCGGCAGCAAGGGCTACGACGGCTTCACCCTGGCCCGCGTCCGGGGCTGACCGCGGGCCTGGCGCCGGCTGTCCGCGGGCCTGGCGCCGGCTGACCGCGGGCCTGGCACCCACTCGCTCGCCTGCCACCCACTTGCCACCCACTTGCTCATCTGCGACTGACCCGCGCGCCCGCGAGTCACTCGCCCACCGGAGAACGGAGACATCGTGCGGATCGGACTGCTGGGAACCGGCCCCTGGGCGGAACGGGTGCACGCGCCCGTCCTGGCCGAGCACCCCGGGCTGGAGTTCACCGGCGTCTGGGGCCGCCGACCGGAGGCGGCCGAGGCGGTGGGCGCCGCGCACGGCGTGCCCGGGTACGCGGACCTCGACCGGTTGCTGGCCGAGGTGGACGCGGTCTCCGTCGCACTGCCCCCGACCGTGCAGGCCGGCCTCGCGGTGCGGGCCGCCGAGGCCGGGTGCCACCTGCTGCTGGACAAGCCGGTCGCGCTGACCGTGCCGGACGCCGAGGCCGTGGTCGAGGCTGTGCGCGAGCACAAGGTCGCGTCGGTGGTCTTCTTCACCGTGCGCTTCGGCGGCGAGCAGATGCCGTGGATCGAGCGGCAGGCGGAGCTCGGCGGCTGGTTCACCGGCCGCTCGGACTGGCTCGGCTCGGTGTTCGCACCCGGCAGCACCAGCCCGTACGCCGCCTCGCCGTGGCGGGTGGAGAAGGGCGCGCTGTGGGACGTCGGCCCGCACGCGCTGTCCGTGCTGCTGCCGGTGCTGGGTGACGCGACGCAGGTGACGGCGGTGGCCGGTCCGCTGGACACCGTGCACCTGGTGGTGCGGCACGCCGGCGGAGCCTCCAGCACGCTCGCGCTCAGCCTGACCGCGCCGCTCGCGGCCGGCGGGACGGGCATGGAGCTGCGCGGCGAGCACGGCGTGGTGCAGCTGCCCCCGCGCGGCGAGGGCCCGGTCGCGGCGCTGCACCGGGCGCTGGACGCCCTGCAGGCCTCGGCGGCCTCGGGCGAGCCGCACCCCTGCGGGGCGGACTTCGGCCTGCGGGTGGTGGAGATCCTGGCCGCCGCCGAGCGCTCGCTGGCGGGCGGCGGACCGGTGGAGGTCTGAGCACTGGCGGACGCCTGAGCAGGTGAAGCGGCGGGGGGGGGGGGGGGGGGGGGGGGGGGGGCCCCCCCCGCCCCCCCCCCCCCCCCCCCGGGGGGCGGGGGGGGGGGCCCCGCCGGCCCCCCCCGGGCCCGGTTCCCGCCCCGGGCCCCGGCGGGCGGGGGCGGGAACCGGGCCCTGCTCGGTCAGCCGGCCGACACCCGGGCCAGCCGGTCGGCGATCCGGCCGTTGATGTCCCGCTGGTGGTGGGCCAGGAAGAAGTGCCCGCCCGGCAGGACGGTCAGGTCCGAGCCGCCGGTGGTGTGCCGCTCCCACGCCCGGGCCTCGTCGATGGTGGTCTTCGGGTCGTCGTCGCCGGTCAGCACGTGCACCGGGGCGGCGATCACGGCGTCCTGCTCGGGCCGGTAGGTCTCGATCGCGGTGTAGTCGGCGCGGATCGCCGGCAGGATCATCCGCAGCAGCTCCTCGTCGCCGAGCAGGGCGGCGTCGGTGCCGCTGAGCTCGTGCAGCTCGCGGACGAGGCCGTCGTCGTCGCGCAGGTGCACCGTCTCGTCCCGGACGCAGGACGGCGCGCGGCGGCCGGAGGCGAACAGCGCGGCCGGGCCGTTGCCCTCCCGCTCCTGACGGCGGGCCACCTCGAACGCCAGCACGGCGCCCATGCTGTGGCCGAAGAAGACGGTCGGGCGGTCGGCCCAGGGGGCGAGCGCGGCGTGGACGAGGTCGGCCAGCTCGGCTATGGAGTCGACGCACGGCTCGGTGCGGCGGTCCTGGCGGCCCGGGTACTGCAGGCACAGCACGTCGGTGCGGTCGGCGAGGGCCGCCGACACCGGGAAGTAGAAGCTCGCCGAACCGCCCGCGTGCGGGAAGCAGACCAGTCGGGTCGGGCTGTCGTCGTTCGGGTGGAAGCGCCGGACCCACAGGGCGGCCTGGCTCACGGACACGGACATCTCAGGGTGTTCCCCTCGTCGGTCCGCCGCCCCGGGACCGGGGCGGCGGAGGGTTTCCAGAGCCCGGCCTGGGCGCGCGGTGCGGGCGCGCGCCCCGGCCGGACTGGCGGCGGGTCGGACGGAATCAGCTCGTCCGGGAGGTCAACCACTCACCGACCGCCGAGGCCACCGCCTCGACGTGCTGCTCCTCCATCATCGAGTAGTGGTCCCCCGGGACGTCCACGACGCTCTGCGCGGACTCCCAGCCGGACTTCCACTCGCGCTCCCCCCAACCGGTCATCGGCTCGGCGGCACGGACCAGCAGCGTGGCCGCCCCGACCGGGCTCGGCTCCGCCTCTTCCAGGAGCCGGAACCAGCCTCCCATGGCGGTCAGCCGGTCGTCGTCCATCGACGCGAACACCCCGTCCCGCTCCGCCATGCCGCCCATGAGGGCGGGCAGCAGCGGAGCCACCAGGTCACTGCCCGGCGCGTAGATGTCTAGCAGAACGAGCGCGACAGGGGGCACCCCTATCTCCTCCAGGTACCGGGCCAGGGCGTGCGCCAGGACCCCTCCGGAGGAGTGGCCGACCAGGACGACGGGCTCGCCCTGCGCCAGTTCGGCGGTCTGCTCGGCCAGCGCGCGCACCCCCGCCGCCAGCGTCGCCGGCAGCGGCTCGCCGGTGCCGAAGCCGGGGGCCCGCAGGGCGCCGACCCGGAACCGGTCGCCCAGCGCCGCGGCGAACCGGGCGTACTGGTGCGGGCCGGAGATCGCCGTCACCGACGGGCAGCAGACCACCACCGGCCGCCCCGCGCCGCCGGACAGCCGCACCGGGGCCGGCAGCGGCCCGGCCAGCGCCGGGTCGGTGAAGGCGGTCCTGAACCCGGCGACGCTCTGCAGCATCGCCGCGAAGTCCGCGATCCGTCCGGACGCGACGGCCTGACGGAGCATCGGGGCCAGCGTGCCGGTCGCGGCGGCCGGCGGCGCGTCCTGCGGCACCTCGGCGGCGAGGTGCCCGGCGAGGGCCGCCGGGGTCGGGTAGTCGTAGATCAGCGCGGCCGGCAGCTCCCGCCCGGTCAGGGCGGTCAGCCGGTTGCGCAGCTCCACCGCGGTCAGCGAGGCGAAGCCCTGCTCCAGGAAGTCCCGGTCCGGGTCGACCGCGTCGCCGGAGCGGTGGCCGAGCGCCAGCGCGGCCTCCGTCCGGACGGTCTCCAGCAGGACGGCGTGCCGCCCGCCGGGGCCCGCCTCGGCCAGGCGGCGGGCCAGCGCTCCGGCCGCGTCCCGGACCGGCTCGGCGGACCGGGCCACCGGGTCGCGGTCGGCCGCGTCCGGACCGGCCAGGGCCGCCAGCAGCGGGACGGCGGCACCGTCGCGCAGGGTGCGGGCGAACCAGCTCCAGCCGTCCCCGGCGATCACCAGGCCGTGCTCGCCGAGGGTCACGGCGTGGCCGAGGACCGATGCCGCCTCGTCGACGCCGGGCGCCCGCCCGGTCGGCCCGTCCGAGCCGGTGTCGGCCAGGGCGACCGTCCGCAGCGGGACGTCCCCCTCGGCGCGGCCGCGCGCGACCGCGTCCAGGTGGGCGCCGCAGACCGCGGCCACGGCCTGCCCGGCGCCGCCCCACACCGACTCGCCCGGCAGGCAGACGACCTGTGCGGCGAGTCCGGGGCCGCCGGCCGGCAGCGCGGTGGCGGCGGCGACCGCCTCCGCCAGCGTCCGCGCGTCCAGGCCGTCCAGGGCGACCGGCTCGGCCGGGGCCACCAGGTGCAGCAGCACCTCCGCCGGGGTGTCGGCCTCGGCCGGCCCGGACACCGGCACGGCGCCGCGCTCGGTCAGCCAGCCGGCCAGCGCCTCGCGCCGGGCGTCGGCCGGACCGGTGAGCAGCACCGGGCCCTGCGGCCGCCAGGTCGCGGCCTCGGCGGCCAGGCCCAGCGGGGCCGGCACCAGGCGGCGGGCGAAGGCCGCGGCGGACCGCAGCACCACCTCGTCCTCCCCGGTGCGCCCGGCCAGGACGGCCGTCAGCCACTCGCCGGCCAGGCCATCCAGCCGCTCGGGCAGGTCGACCAGACCGCCCCAGCGCCGCGGGTGCTCGGCGGCGAACGCCCGGCCGAGGCCCCAGGTCAGTGCCTGGGCCGGGTTCGGCACCTCGCTCCGGCCGACCGCGACGGCACCCCTGGTGGCGTACCAGAGCGGGGCGTCCACCCCGGCGTCGCCGAGGGCCTGGGCCAGCGTCAGGTTGAGGCCCAGGCCGCCCGCCACGGTGGGGACGGCCGGGTGCGGCTGCTCGTCGAGCGCCAGCAGGGACAGCACGCCGCGCACCGGCGCCTCCCCGGCGAGCAGCTCGCCCAGGCCCGCCGCGACGGCGGCCCGGTCGGTGTCCTGCGGGTCCAGCACCGCGCCGAGCACGGTGGCGCCCACGGACTCCAGCAGAGCGAGCAGCGCCGTCACCGGCTCGCTCTCGGCGGCCTCCGCGGGGGCCACCACCAGCCAGTTCCCGGTGAGTTCGGCACTCGGCCGGGCCGCCAGCGGCTGCCACTCCACCCGGTGGCGCACCGCCTCCGCGGCCGCCTGGCCGCGCCGGCGCCGGTGCCAGCCGGACAGCGCGGGCAGCAGCGCCCGGAGCGCCTCGCGGCCCTCGCCGTCGAGGTCCAGAGCGCCGCTCAGGCCCTCCAGGTCGGTCTCCTCGACGGCCGCCCAGAAGCCGCCCTCGCCCGCGTGCGCGGACTCCTTGGTGGCCTCCTCCGGGGCCTCCAGCCAGTACCGCTCGTGCTGGAAGGCGTAGGTCGGCAGGTCGACGAGGCGCCCGCCCCAGTCGGCGGCGATCGCCGGCCAGTCCAACGGGACCCCGTGGACGTGCAGTTCGGCCTGCGCCGTGGTCAGCGCGACCTCCTCCGGCCGGTCGGCGCGCAGCAGCGTCACCAGCAGGGCGTGGTCCGCGTCGGCGCCCAGGCAGTCCCGGGCGGCGGCGGTCAGGACGCCGTCGGGGCCGAGCTCCAGGAACCGGCCGGCCCCCGCCGCGCGCAGGGCGGCGACGCCGTCCGCGAACCGGACGGCCGCGCGGACCTGCCGCACCCAGTACGCCGGGTCGGTGAGCTCCTCGCCCGCCTCGGCGCCGGTGACGGTGGAGACCACCGGGATGCGCGGGGCGCTGAACGTCAGGCCCTCCGCCACCCGGCGGAACTCCTCCAACATGCCGTCCATCAGCGGGGAGTGGAAGGCGTGCGAGACGTTGAGGCGCTTGGTCTTCTCGAACTTCCCGGCGATGTCCAGGACTTCGGACTCCTCGCCGGAAATCACCACGGACGTCGGGCCGTTGATCGCGGCGATGCTGACGTTCCCGGTGAGCAGCGGCAGCACCTCGGCCTCCGAGGCCTTGACCGCGACCATCGCGCCGCCCTCGGGCAGAGCCTGCATCAGCCGGCCGCGGGCCGCCACCAGGGCGGCCGCGTCCGCCAGCGACAGGACGCCCGCGACGTGCGCGGCCGCCAGCTCGCCGATCGAGTGCCCGAGCAGCAGGTCCGGGCGCACCCCCCAGCTCTCCACCAGGCGGAACAGCGCCACCTCGACGGCGAACAGCGCCGGCTGGGCGTACTCGGTGCGGTCCAGCAGCTGCGCGTCCGCACCGAACACGACCTCGCGCAGCGGGCGGGTCAGATGGGCGTCGACCCGCTCGCAGACGGCGTCGAAGGCCGCGGCGAACGCCGGGTGGGCCCCGTACAGCTCCCGGCCCATGCCGAGGCGCTGGCTGCCCTGTCCGGTGAACAGGAAGGCGGTGCGGCCCGCGGTGGTGCCGGAACCGCGGACCACCCCGGCGCCGCTGCCGTCGGCGACCGCGGCGAGGCCAGCCAGCAGCTCCGCGCGGTCGGTGCCGACCACCACCGCGCGGTGGAAGAAGGACGAGCGGTGCACGGTCAGCGAGCGGGCGACGTCGGCCTCCGTCGGCCCGGGCTCGGCGACCAGGTACGCGGCCAGCCGCTCGGCCTGCGCGCGCAGCGCGTCCGGCGTCCGGGCGGACAGCACCCAGGGCAGCACCCGGGCGGGACCCTGCTCGGCCTCGGCGGGCGCCGGGCCCTGCTCAAGGATCACGTGGGCGTTGGTGCCGCTGACGCCGAAGGAGGAGACGCCCGCGCGGCGCGGTTCGCCGGTCTCCGGCCACGGCCGGGCCTCGGTCAGCAGCTCGACGGCGCCGGAGCTCCAGTCGACGTCCGGGGTCGGCTCGTCGACGTGCAGGGTCTTCGGCAGCACGCCGTGCCGCATCGCCATGATCATCTTGATCACGCCGCCGACGCCCGCGGCGGCCTGGGAGTGGCCGATGTTGGACTTCAGCGAGCCGAGCCACAGCGGGTCCCCGGTGCGCCCCTGCCCGTACGTCTCCAGCAGGGCCTGGGCCTCGATCGGGTCGCCCAGCCGGGTGCCCGTGCCGTGCGCCTCGACGACGTCCACCTGGGACGACGTCAGCCGGGCGGCGGCCAGCGCCTGCTCGATGACCCGCTCCTGGGCGGGGCCGTTGGGGGCGGTGATGCCGTTGCTGGCGCCGTCCTGGTTGACGGCGGTGGCGCGGACGACCGCCAGCACCCGGTGGCCGTTGCGCACCGCGTCGGACTGGCGCTCCAGCAGCAGCATGCCGACGCCCTCGGACCAGCAGGTGCCGTCGGCCGCCGCCGCGAAGGACTTGCAGCGCCCGTCGGTGGCCAGGCCGCGCTGACGGCTGAACTCGATGAACACCTGCGGGGTGGCCATCACCGTGACACCGCCGGCCAGGGCCATCGTGCACTCGCCGCTGCGCAGCGACTGGGCCGCCAGGTGCAGGGCGACCAGCGAGGAGGAGCAGGCGGTGTCCACGGTGACCGCCGGGCCCGACAGCCCCAGGGCGTAGGAGATCCGGCCCGAGGCGACGCTGCCGGTGGTGCCGGTGGCCAGGTAGCCCTCCACGTCGGCGGGGACGGCGGGCAGGGTGATCGCGTAGTCGTGGTACATCTTCCCGGCGAACACGCCGGTGGCGCTGCCCTTCAGCGTGGTCGGGTCGATACCGGCCCGCTCGAGGGCCTCCCACGCCGTCTCCAGCAGCAGGCGCTGCTGCGGGTCCGTCGCCAGCGCCTCGCGCGGGCTGATGCCGAAGAACCCGGCGTCGAAGTGCCCCGCGTCGTACAGGAACCCGCCCTCGCGGGCGTAGCTGGTGCCCACGTGGTCCGGGTCGGCGTCGTACAGGCCCTCGGTGTCCCAGCCGCGGTCGGTCGGCAGCGGCGAGATCGCGTCGGTGCCCTGCGCGACCAGCTGCCACAGCTCCTCGGGCGTGCGGACGCCGCCCGGGTAGCGGCAGGCCATGCCGATGATCACGATCGGGTCGTCGTCCGCGTGCCGCGGCGCCGGGGCGACGGCGGCCGACGGACGGGCACGCCCGCCGCCGGACAGCCGGGACTCCAGCCGGGCCGCCAGCTCGGCCGGGGTCGGGTAGTCGAACACGGTGGTGGCCGGCAGCCGCAGCCCGGTCGCCGCGCTCAGCCGGTTGCGCAGCTCGACCGCGGTCAGCGAGTCGAAGCCCAGCTCGCGGAACGCCCGGTTCGCCTCCACCGCGTCCGCGGACGCGTGGCCCAGCACGGCGGCCGCCTGGCCGCGCACCAGGTCGAGCAGCAGCCGGGCCCGGTCCTGCCCGTCGAGGTCGGCCAGCCGCTGCTGGAACGCCGAGGCCTCGCCGGTCCCGCTCGCCGCGGCGACCGTACGGCGCAGCGGCGTACGCACCAGGCCGCGCAGCAGCGGCGCGAGGGCCCCCGCCGCGGCCTGGCCGCGCAGCGCGGCCGAGTCCAGCCGCATCGGCACCAGGAGCGGTTCGGCGCCCGCCCCGGCCGCGTCGAAGAGCGCGAGCCCCTCGGCCGAGGACAGCGGGGCGACACCGCCCCGGCTCATCCGGCGGACCTCCGACTCGTCCAGCGCGCCGGTGAGCGTGCTGCGCTCGGCCCAGAAGCCCCAGGCCAGCGAGACGGCGGGCAGGCCGTTCGCCCGGCGGTGGTGCGCCAGCGCGTCGACGAAGGCGCTCGCGGCGGCGTAGTTCGCCTGGCCGGCGTTGCCGAGCAGGCCGACCGCGGAGGAGAACAGGACGAAGGAGTCCAGGTCCAGGTGGGCCGTCAGCTCGTGCAGGTGCTGGGCGGCGTCCGCCTTGGGGCGCAGGACGTGGTCCAGCCGCTCCGCGGTGAGCGAGTCCAGGACGCCGTCGTCCAGCACGGCCGCCGCGTGCACCACGGAGGTGAGCGGGTGCTCGGCGGGGACGGCGTCCAGCACGGCGGCGAGCGCCGCGCGGTCCGCGACGTCGCAGGCCGTGACGGTCACCTCGGCGCCCAGGCCGGTGAGTTCGGCGCTCAGCTCCTCGGCGCCGGGCGCCGCCGGGCCCTGCCGGCTGAGCAGCACCAGGTGCCGGGCGCCGTGCTCGGTCACCAGGTGGCGGGCCAGCAGCGAGCCCAGGGTGCCGGTGGCACCGGTCAGCAGGACGGTGCCCTCGGGGTCGAGGACGCGCCGCGGCTCGTCCGTCCCGGCGGGCACCCGGGCGAACCGGGGCGCCAGCACCTCACCGGCGCGCAGGGCGAGTTGGGGCTCGCCGGTGGCGACGGCGGTGGGCAGCGCGGCAGCGGAGCCGGCCGTGCCGTCCAGGTCCGCCAGGACCAGTCGGCCGGGGTTCTCGGTCTGCGCCGAGCGCACCAGGCCCCAGACCGGGGACTGGGCCAGCGCCGGGACGTCCTCGTCGGGGCGGGTCGCGACCGCCGCACGGGTCAGCACCACCAGGCGGGCCGCCTCGAAGCGCTCGTCCGCCAACCAGGAGTGCAGCAGGGCGAGGGTGTCGCCGGTGCTGCGCCGCAGGCCGTCCAGCAGCGGGTCGTCGGCGCCGGTGGCCACCGCGGCCACCACCACGGACGGCAGCTCGGCGCCGGCGTCGACGGCCTCGGCCAGCTCGGCCAGGTCGCGGTAGCGGCGCGCGGAGGCGGTCCACTCCCCCTCGACGGCGCCCAGCAGCGCCAGTTCCGCCGCGGGGGTCGCGGCGGGCAGCGGCACCGGCGTCCAGTCGACCCGGAACAGCGAGTCCTGGAAGGCGGATTCGGCGGCCACCGCACGCTCGGCCAGCGGGCGCAGCACCAGCGAACCGACCGCCGCGACCGGGCGGCCCTCCTCGTCGGCCAGCTCCAGGGCCACCCCGTCCGCACCGGTCGGGGTGAGGCGCAGCCGCAGGGCCCCGGCGCCGGTGGCGAACAGCGTCACGTCCGTCCAGGCGAACGGGAGCCGCCCGGCGGCGAGGTCCCGGGTCGCGTCACCCAGGCCCGCCGCCTGCAGCGCGGCGTCGAGCAGGGCGGGGTGCAGGCCGAAGCGCTGGGCGTCGCCCTGCTGGTCCGCCGCGAGGGCGACCTCGGCGAACACCTCGGAGCCGCGCTGCCAGACGGACCGCAGGCCGCGGAACGCCGGACCGTAGGCGAAGCCGAGGCCGGCCAGGGTGTCGTAGTACCCGTCCACCGACACCGGCTCGGCGCCCTGCGGGGGCCAGACGGCGAGGTCGAACTCCGGCACGACGGCGCCGCGGAACAGGGCGCCGGTGGCGTGGCGGGTCCACGGCTCGTCGGGCGCCGCGTCCTCGGCGCGGGAGTAGACCTCCACCTCGCGGCGGCCGTCGACGTCGGGCGAACCGACCACCACCTGCACCGCCACGCCACCCTGGGAGGGCAGCACCAGCGGCGCCTCCAGGGTCAGCTCCTCCAGCACGTCACAGCCGGCCTGGTCGCCCGCGCGGACGGCCAGCTCGACGAAGGCGGTGCCGGGCAGGATCACCGTGCCGGCCACCGCGTGGTCGGCCAGCCACGGGTGCGTCTGCACCGAGAGACGACCGGTGAAGACGTGCCCGTCGCGGTCGGCCAGCGCCACCGCCGCACCCAGCAACGGGTGGTCGGCCGCGCCGAGACCGGCGGACAGCACGTCACCGATGCCGCGCGTGCCCGGCTTCGGCCAGTAGTGCTCGTGCTGGAAGGCGTAGGTCGGCAGGTCGACGCGGCGGGCCGTGGGGAACTGGGCGGCCCAGTCGACGGTGGCGCCGTTGGCCCAGGCCTCGGCGAGGGCGGTCAGGAAGCGCTCCCGGCCGCCGTGGTCACGGCGCAGGGTGCCCTGGACGCTCGCCTCGGCGTTGGCGGCGTCGATGGACTCCTGGATGCCGACGGTCAGCACCGGGTGGGCGCTCACCTCGACGAACTGCGAGTGGCCGGACGTCAGAAGAGCCTCGATGGTGCTCGCGAACTCCACGGTCTGGCGGAGGTTGCGGTACCAGTAACCGGCGTCCAGCGCCGCCGAGTCGATGATCTCGCCGGTGACCGTCGAGTGGAACGGGACCTCCGGCACACGGGGCGTGACCGGGGCCAGCAGCTCCGCGAGACGGGCCTCGATGCGCTCGACGTGCGCCGAGTGCGAGGCGTAGTCCACCGCGATGCGACGCGCCCGGATCTCCTGCGCGCCACAGTGCTCCATCAGCTCGTCCAGGGCACCGGCGTCACCCGAAACGACCACCGAGCTGGGGCCGTTGACGGCCGCGATCGAGATTCCCTCGCGGCCCTCCAGCAGCTCGCGGACACTCTCCACGGGCAGCGGGACGGACACCATGCCACCCAGGCCCGAGAGCTCGATGATCGCCTGGCTGCGCAGCGCCACCACCAGGGCGGCGTCCTCCAGCGACAGCGCACCGGAGACGGCAGCGGCGGCAATCTCGCCCTGCGAGTGACCCACCACCGCCGACGGCTCCACACCGTACGAGCGCCACAGCTCGGCGAGCGAGACCATCACGGCGAACAGCACCGGCTGGACCACGTCCACCCGCTCCATCCACCCGCCGTCCTCACCCGCGACGACGTCGAGCAGCTCCCAATCCACATGCGGAGCAAGCGCCTTGGCGCACTCCTCCATCCGGGAACGGAACACCGGCTCATCCGCCAGCAGCCCCTGGGCCATGCCCAGCCACTGCGAACCCTGCCCGGGGAACACGAACACCGGACGCCCCGAACGCACCCGTCCGGAGACCACGCCCGCGCCCGGCAGGCCGTCCGCCAGCGCGCCCAGGCCCGCCAGCAGCGCCTCCCGGCCCTCGCCGACCACCACGGCCCGGTGCTCGAACACCGCCCGCGAGGACACCAGCGAGAAACCGACGTCCGCCGGCCGCTCCTCCGCGACCGCCGTCAGCAGCCGCCGCGCCTGCTCCCGCAGCGCCGCCTCACTGCGGCCCGACAACACCCACGGCACCACGCCACCGGCCGCCGACTCCTCGTCGGCCTGCGTGAGTTCCGCCGCCGGCGCCTGCTCCAGTACGACATGGGCGTTGGTGCCGCTCGCGCCGAAGCCGGAGACGCCCGCGCGGCGCGGTTCGCCGGTCTCGGGCCAGTCCCTGGCCTCGGTGAGCAGCTCGACCGCGCCCGCCGACCAGTCGACGTGCGGGGTGGGCTCGTCCACGTTGAGGGTGCGCGGCAGCACGCCCTCACGCATCGCCATCACCATCTTGATGACGCCGCCGACGCCCGAAGCCGACTGGGTGTGGCCGATGTTGGACTTGAGGGAGCCCAGCCACAGCGGGTCCCCGCCGCGCTCCTGCCCGTAGGTGGCGAGCAGCGCCTGGGCCTCGATCGGGTCACCGAGGGTGGTGCCGGTGCCGTGCGCCTCGACGGCGTCGACCTGACCGGGGGTCAGGCGGGCGTTGGCCAGGGCCTGGCGGATGACGCGCTGCTGCGCGGGGCCGTTGGGCGCGGTGAGGCCGTTGCTGGCACCGTCCTGGTTGACGGCGCTGCCGCGGACGACGGCGAGCACGGGGTGCCCGTTGCGCCGGGCGTCGGAGAGCCGCTCCAGCAGGAGCATGCCCGCGCCCTCGCCCCAGCCGGTGCCGTCGGCGGCGGCCGCGAAGGGCTTGCAGCGGCCGTCGGCGGCCAGGCCGCGCTGGCGGCTGAACTCGATGAACGGGCCGGGCAGCGGCATCACGGTGACGCCGCCGGCCAGCGCCAGCGAGCACTCGCCCTGGCGCAGCGACTGGGCGGCCAGGTGGAGCGCCACCAGCGAGGAGGAGCAGGCGGTGTCGACGGTGACGGCCGGGCCCTCCAGGCCCAGGGTGTAGGAGATCCGGCCGGACATCACACTGGCCGCCGTACCGGTGAGCATGTAGCCCTCGGCGCCGCCCTCGCTGTTGGTCAGCACCGTGGTGTAGTCCTGGGTGGACCCGCCGGCGAAGACGCCGGTCGCGGTGCCGCGCAGGGTGCCGGGGTCGATGCCGGCGCGCTCCAGCGTCTCCCAGGTGACCTCCAGCAGCAGGCGCTGCTGCGGGTCCATGGTGACGGCCTCGCGCGGGGAGATGCCGAAGAAGCCCGCGTCGAAGAGGCCGGCGTCGTGCAGGAAGGCGCCTTCGCGGCAGTAGCTGGTGCCGGGCTGGTCGGGGTCGTCGGCGTAGAGCGCCGCCAGGTCCCAGCCGCGGTCGGTGGGCATGCCGGTGACGGCGTCCCGGCCTTCGGTGACGAGCCGCCACAGGTCCTCGGGCGAGGCGACGTCGCCGGGGAAGCGGCAGCCCATCGCGACGATGGCGATCGGCTCGTCGTCGGCGGCCGCCGCGCTGGTGGCCCGGGCCTGGTCCTGGTCCGCGCCGAGGGTCTGGGCGCGGAGGTAGCCCGCGAGGGCCGCCGGGGTCGGGTAGTCGAAGACCAGCGTGGTGGGCAGCTTCAGGCCGGTGGCGCTGCCGAGGCGGTTGCGGATCTCCACCGCGGTGAGCGAGTCGAAGCCGAGTTCGCGGAAGGCGCGCACGGGGTCGACGGACTCCGGTCCGGCGAAGCCGAGGACGCCGGCGGCCTGGGCGCGCACCAGGTCGGTCAGGACGCGCTCCTGGTCGGCGGCGGACAGTCCGGCGAGCTTGCGGCGCAGCGCCGACTGCTCGGGCACCTCGGTGCCGGGCTCGGCGGTGCCGGTGCCCGCGCTCAGGGCGCGGACCTCCGGCAGGTCCTCGATCAGCGGGCGGCGGCGGGTGGCGGTGAAGGCGGGCTGGAAGCGCTCCCAGACGACGTCGGCGACGGCGAGGAAGGTCTCGTCGAGGTCGAGGGCCTGCTGGAGGGCGGCGACGGCCAGCTCCGGCGCCATCGCCGGGACGCCGCGGCGACGCATGGCCTCCCCGGCGGGGCCGTCCGCCATCCCGCCGTCGGCCCAGGCGCCCCAGGCGACCGAGGTGGCCCGGACGCCGACCGCGCGCAGCCGTTCGGCGTAGGCGTCGAGGAAGGCGTTGACGGCAGCGTAGGCGCCCTGGCCGCCGCCGCCCCAGACGCCCGCGTTGGAGGAGAACAGGACGAAGGCGTCCAGTTCGGTGCCGGTGAGCGCCTCGGCCAGGTTGCGGGCGCCGGCGATCTTGGCCTCGGCGAGCTCCTGGAGGTCGGCGGGCCGCAGGTCGGCGAGGGCGCCGGTGCGGCCGAGGCCGGCGGCGTGCAGCACCGCGCGGATCGGCGCGCCCTCCAGGGCGAACCGCCCGACCAGGGCGTCCACGGCGGTGCGGTCGGCGGTGTCGCAGGCGACGACCGTCACCTCGGCGCCCGCCGCGCGCAGTTCGTCGGCGAGTTCGGCGGCGCCCGGGGCGTCGGCGCCCCGGCGGCTGGTCAGCACCAGGTGCTCGGCGCCGTTGGCGGCCAGCCAGCGGGACACGTGGGCGCCGACGGCACCGGTGCCGCCGGTGACCAGCACGGTGCCGCGCGGGCGCCAGGCCCGCTCGGCGGGCACCTCGGCGCCGGGGGCGCGGACCAGTCGGCGGGCCAGCACGCCGGTGGCGCGCACGGCCAGCTGGTCCTCCTCGTCCTCGGCCGCGAGCACCGCGGCGAGTCGGGCGGCGGCGCGGTCGTCGGGGTCGGCGGGCAGGTCGACCAGGCCGCCCCAGCGCTCGGGCTGCTCCAGGCCGAGCACCCGGCCCAGGCCCCAGACCTGGGCCTGCGACGGGTCGGCCGGGCCGTCCGCGCCGCCGGTGCGGACGGCGCCGGTGGTGGCCGACCAGAGCGGGGCGTCCAGGCCCGCGTCGGCGAGCGCCTGGACCAGGGCGACGGTGCCGGCCGTCCCGGCCGGGACGAGCGGGGCGTCCGGGTGCGGGCGGTCGTCCAGCGGCAGGAGGGAGAGCACGCCGGCCCAGCGGGCCGACTCGGCGGCGCCGTCCGCGGCGGCCTCGGCGGTTTCGGCGAGTTCGGCGGCGAGCAGCGCCGCGAGGCGGCCGCGGTCGGCGGTGGCGTCGGCGGTGACCCGGCGCACCCGGGCACCGGCCGTCTCCAGGGCGCGCTGGGCGGCGTCGGCCCACGCGGTCCCGGCGGCGGGCTCGACGAGCAGCCACCGGCCGGTCAGCCGGGGCCGGCCCTGGGCGGTGACGGGCTTCCAGGTGATCCGGTAGCGCCAGCCGTCCACCGTGTCGGCCTGCTGCCGGCGGCGGCGCCAGGCCGCGAGGGCGGGCAGCACGGCGCTCAGCGGGTCCTCGCCGTCCACGGCCAGGGCGGCGGTCAGCTCGGTCAGGTCCCCGCGTTCGACGGCGGACCAGAAGCCCTGGTCGGCGGCGGACTCCGGGGCCGTGCCGGGCAGGGCGGTCGGAGCCGGGACGTCGAGCCAGTAACGGCGGTGCCGGAACGGGTAGGTGGGCAGTTCGCACGGGGTCAGGCCGCGCCCGTCGAACGGCGCGGTGCGCCGCACCGGCACGCCGTGCGCGTGGACGGCGGCGAGCGAGGCGAGGAAGCGCTCGGCGTCGTCCTCGTCGCGGCGCAGCGAGCCGAGGACGACGGCCTCGGCGCCGATCCCGTCGAGCGTCTCCTCCATGCCGGTCACCAGCACGGGGTGCGGGCTGACCTCCAGGAAGGCGCCGTGGCCGTGCTCGGCCAGGGCGCGGACGGCCTGCGAGAACTCGACCGTCTGCCGCACGTTGCGGTACCAGTACTCGGCGTCCAGCGCTCCGGTGTCCAGGAGGCCGCCGGTCACCGTGGAGTAGAAGGGGACGTCGCAGGACCGGGAGGTGACCTTGGCGCCGATCGCGAGCATCTCCTCGCGCATCGCCTCGGTCTGCGGGGAGTGGGCGGCGTAGTCGATCGGCAGGAGCTTGGCGCGGACGTCGAGCGCGGCGCACTCGGCCGCCAGCTCCGCCAGCGCGGCCGGGTCGCCGGCGACGACGACGGTCCGGGGGCCGTTGACCACGGAGAGCTGGAGCCGGTCGCTGCGCTCCCCGATCAGCTCGCGCATCCGCTCGGCGCCCTCCGCGACGGCGAGCATGCCGCCGAGGCCGGAGATCCGGGACAGCGCCGTACTGCGGGCCGTCACCAGGTAGGCGGCGTCGGCGAGGCTGATCGCGCCGGCCACGCAGGCCGCGGCGATCTCGCCCTGTGAGTGGCCGACCACCGCGGCCGGCTCGACCCCGTACGAGCGCCACAGCTCGGCGAGCGCGACCATCACGGCGAACAGGGCGGGCTGGACGACGTCGATCCGGTCGAGCGGGGGCGTGCCCTCGACGCCGCGCAGCACGTCCTCCAGCCGCC
Source organism: Kitasatospora sp. NPDC048298 (assembly GCF_043201465.1). Lineage (NCBI taxonomy): Bacteria > Bacillati > Actinomycetota > Actinomycetes > Kitasatosporales > Streptomycetaceae > Kitasatospora > Kitasatospora sp. NPDC048298. The sequence goes on along the minus strand of NZ_JBICYZ010000001.1, from coordinate 161,245 downwards.
AGTCCACGTGCTCGGCGAGGGCCGCCGAGCACTCGGCGAGCCGGGCGGCGAACACCGGCGAGGAGTCCAGCAGCCCGACGGCCATGCCGGGCCACTGGGAGCCCTGGCCGGGGAAGACGAAGACGGCCTTGCCGGCCGCGGCGCCACGGGCCGTGCCGCGCACCAGGGCGGGGTGTTCCTCGCCCTCGGCGAGCGCGGCGAGGGCGCCGAGCGCGCCGTCGCGGCCGTCGGCGAGCAGGACGGCCCGGTGCTCGAAGGCGCCGCGGCCGGCCGCCAGCGTCCAGGCCACCCGGTCGGCGTCCAGCTCCGGCCGGTCCGTCAGGTGGTCGTGCAGCTGCCGGGCCTGCTCGCGCAGGGCGTCCTCACCGCGGGCGGACAGGAACCAGGGGGTCGCCCGGGTGGTCAGCGGCGGGCGCTGCGGCTCGCCGGAGGCCGGCTCCCCGTCCGCGTCCTGGGCGGGCAGCTCGGCCGGGGCCTCCTCGATGACGGTGTGGGCGTTGGTGCCGCTGAAGCCGAAGGAGGAGACGGCGGCCCGGCGGACCCGCTCGCCGGCCGGCCAGGGGCGGGCCTCGGTGAGCAGCTCGACGGCACCGGAGGCCCAGTCGATGTGCGGGGACGGCTCGTCGACGTGCAGGGTGCGCGGCAGCTCGCCGTGCCGCAGCGCCATGACCAGCTTGATGATGCCGGCGACGCCGGCGGCGGCCTGGGTGTGGCCGATGTTGGACTTGATCGAGCCGAGCCAGAGCGGCGCCCCGCCCTCGCCGCGCTCCTGCCCGTAGGTGGCGAGCAGGGCCTGGGCCTCGATCGGGTCGCCGAGGGTGGTGCCGGTGCCGTGCGCCTCGACGGCGTCGATCTGGTCCGGGGAGAGCCCGGCGCCGGCCAGGGCCTGGCGGATGACGCGCTGCTGGGAGGGGCCGTTGGGGGCGGTCAGGCCGTTGCTGGCACCGTCCTGGTTGACGGCGGAGCCGCGGACCACGGCCAGCACCGGGTGCCCGTTGCGGCGGGCGTCGGACAGCTTCTCCAGCAGCAGCACGCCGGCGCCCTCGCCCCAGGCGGTGCCGTCGGCCCCCTCGGCGAAGGCCTTGCAGCGGCCGTCGGGGGCGAGGCCGCGCTGGCGGCTGAACTCGACGAAGGTGTCCGGGGTCGACATCACGGTGACGCCGCCGGCCAGCGCCAGCGTGCACTCGCCGCTGCGCAGGGCCTGGGCGGCCAGGTGGACGGCCACCAGCGAGGAGGAGCAGGCGGTGTCGATGGTCACCGCCGGGCCCTCCAGGCCCAGGGTGTAGGCGACGCGGCCCGAGACGACGCTGCCGGCGGTGCCGGTGCTCAGGTAGCCCTCGACGCCCTCGGGGACGGTGAACAGGCGGCTGGCGTAGTCGTGGTACATCACGCCGCTGAAGACGCCGACCCGGCTGCCGCGCACGGCGGCGGGGTCGATGCCGGCCCGCTCGAAGGCCTCCCAGGAGGTCTCCAGCAGCAGCCGCTGCTGCGGGTCCATGGCGGTCGCCTCGCGGGGGCTGATCCCGAAGAACTCCGGGTCGAACTGGGCCGCGTCGTGCAGGAACCCGCCCTCGCGGGTGTAGCTGGTGCCCGAGCGGCCGTGTTCGGCGTCGGCGTCGTACAGCGCGTCGGTGTCCCAGCCGCGGTCGGCGGGGAAGCCGGTGATCGCGTCGGTGCCGTCCGCGACGAGCTGCCACAGCTGCTCGGGGGTGCGGACGCCGCCCGGGTAGCGGCAGCCCATCGCGACGATGGCGATCGGTTCCTGTTCGCCGGACTCGACCTCGCGCAGGCGGCGGCGGGTCTCGTGCAGGTCGGCGGTGACCCGCTTGAGGAAGTAGCGGAGCTTCTCTTCGTTCATGACGTTCTGTCCCAATCGAGCGACCGCGGGGCGCGGTTCGGAAGTCTGGTGGGGTGGGCCGGGCGGCTCGGGCGCCGGGGTGGCGCGGCGCCCGGCCCACCGGGGGTGGCGGAGCGGGAGGTGCCGGTTCGGGCGGCGACGGGTCAGGAGATGCCGAACTCCTTGCCGATGAACTCGAACATCTCGTCGTCGGTGGCCGCCTCCAACTCGTCGGCGACGGTGGCGTCCTCGGGGCGGGCCTCCTCCGCGGCCCAGCGCTCGGCCAGGGCCCGGAGCCGGATCGCGACCCGCGCCCGGCCCTCCTCGTCCGTCGCTGCGGCGGTCAGCGCCGCCTCCAGCCGGTCGAGTTCGGCGAGCATCGGGGTGACCGCGTCGGCGCCCTCCTGGAGCAGGTCCTCCCGCAGCCGCTCGGCGAGGTCGAGCGCGCACGGGTGGTCGAAGACCAGGGTGGCCGGCAGCCGCAGGCCGGTCGCGGCGTTCAGCCGGTTGCGCAGCTCGACCGCCGTGAGGGAGTCGAACCCGAGCTCCTTGAAGGCCAGTTCGGGCTCGACGGCGGACCGGTCCGGGTGTCCGAGGACGGCCGCCACCTGGTCCTGGACCAGCTCCAGCAGGATCCGCTCCCGCTCGGCCGGGGAGGCCGCGGCCAGCCGGCCCGCCAGGTCGCCGCCGGCGGCGGACGCACCCGCCGCCGCACGCCGCACCGGACGGACCAGCCCGCGCAGCAGCGGCGGGACCGGGCCTTCGCCCAACTCGGCGCGCAGCGCGGCGACATCGAGCCGGACCGGGACGGGCGCGGGCTCGTCGAGGCCGAGCGCGGCGTCGAACAGGGCCAGGCCCTCGGCCTCGGTGAGCGCGCTCACGCCGCCCCGGGCCATCCGGCGGCCGTCGCCCTCCTCCAGCGAACCGGCCATGCCGGCCTCCGCCCACGGGCCCCAGGCCAGGGAGACGGCGGGCAGGCCCCGGGTCCGGCGATGACGGGCCAGGGCGTCCAGGAAGGCGTTGGCGGCGGCGTAGTTCGCCTGCCCGGCGTTGCCGAAGACCCCGGCGGCCGAGGAGAACAGGACGAAGGAGTCCGGCTCCAGGCCCGCCGTCAGCTCGTGCAGGTTGAGGGCGGCGTCGACCTTCGGCCGCAGCACCCGCTCCAGCCGCCCCGCGTCCAGGGAGGACAGGACGCCGTCGTCCAGCACCCCGGCCGCGTGCACGACCCCGGTCAGCGGGTGGTCGGCCGGGATCCGGGCCAGCAGGCCGGCCAGCGCCTCCCGGTCGGCCGCGTCGCACGCCTCGACGGCGACGCCCGCGCCCAGCGCGGTCAGCTCCCCCACCAGCTCGTCCATCCCCTCGGCGGACCGGCCGCGCCGGCCGGCCAGCACCAGGTGCCGCACGCCGAGGTCGGCGACCAGGTGCCGGGCGAGCACCCGGCCGAGGGCGCCGGTGGCGCCGGTGAGCAGGACGGTCCCGTCCGGGGCGAAGGCGCTCGGGACGGCGGCCTCGGCCGCCTGCGGGGCGCTCACCCGGGCCAGCCGCGGGGCCAGCGCCGCGCCCCGGCGCAGCGCCAGCTGCGGCTCGTCGGCCGCCAGGGCCGCGGCCAACGCCCGCCGCGAGCGCTCGTCGCCGTCCAGGTCCACCACGGTGAACCGGCCCGGCTCCTCGGACTGCGCCGAGCGGACCAGGCCCCAGACCGCGGCGGCGGCCAGGTCGGTCACGTCCTCCTCGGCGCCCGCCGCCACCGCGCCACCGGTCAGCAGCACCAGCCGGCTGCCCGCCAGCCGGCTGTCGGCCGCGAACAGCTGGACCAGCGCCAGCGTCTCGCCCAGCGCGTCCCGGGTGGCCTCGGCGAGGTCCCCGCCGCGCCCGCGCACCGGCACCAGCACGGCCTCCGGCGCGGGCGCGCCGTCGTCCAGGGCCGCCAGCAGAGCGGCCACGTCCGGGTGCCGGTCCACCAGGCCGCCGACGGCGCCCAGGGCGTCCTCGAGGGCCTCCAGCCCGTGGCCGTCCGCACCGACCAGGGACCAGTCGGACGGCTCCGGGGCGGGCAGGCCCGCCACCGGCGCCCACTCGACCGCGAACATCGAGTCGATCACGGCCGCGCCGGCCGCCCGGACCTGCTCCGGCGACAGCGGCCGGACCACCAGCGCCTCGACCGAACCGACCGGACGGCCGTCCTGGTCGGCCAGCGTCAGGGCGACGGCGTCCGGGCCGACCGGGGCCAGCCGGACCCGCAGCGCCCGGGCCCGGGCGGCGACCAGGGTGACGCCGCTCCAGGAGAACGGCAGCCGGCCCTGTACCTGCCGCTCCCCGGCGTCCGCCGCGGCAGGGTTCGCTTCGGCGGCGGGCGCCGCCGGGTCGGGCAGGCCGAGGGCGTGCAGCGCGGCGTCCAGCAGCGCCGGGTGCAGGCCGAACCCGGCGGCCTGGTCGGCCGGTTCCTCCGGCAGGGCGACCTCGGCGAACACCTCGTCGCCGCGCCGCCAGGCAGCCCGCAGGCCCTGGAACGCCGGGCCGTAGCCGAAGCCGTGCTCCGCCAGGCCCTCGTACAGGCCGTCCAGCTCCAGCGCCCGGGCCCCGGCCGGCGGCCACTCGGCCTGCCCGGCCTCGGCGGCCCGCCCGGCGTCGGCCGGCCCGGCGGTGAGCGTGCCGGCGGCGTGGCGGGTCCACGGCTCGCCCGGCGCGGCGTCCTGCGAACGGGCGTGCAGGGTCAGCGCGCGGCGGCCGGACGCGTCCGGCGCGGCCACCCGCAGCTGCAACTCCACGGCGCCACGCGCCGGGAGGACCAGCGGGGCCTCCAGCGTCAGCTCCTCCAGGTGGCCGCAGCCCGCCTGCTCGCCCGCCGCGAGCGCCAGCTCGACGAAGGCCGTGCCGGGGAGGATCACCGTGCCCGCGACCGCGTGGTCGCCCAGCCAGGGCTGGGTGCGCAGCGACAGGCTGCCGGTGAACAGCAGCTCCTCGGAGTCGGCCACCGCGACGGCCGCGCCGAGCAGCGGGTGCCCGGCGAGCCGCAGCCCGGCCGACGCGACGTCCCCGACCAGGGCCGGCGCCTCCAGCCAGTAGCGGCGGCGCTGGAAGGGGTAGGTGGGCAGGTCGACGCGGCGGGCGCCGGTGCCGGCGAACAGCGTCGGCCAGTCGACGGACGCGCCGTGGGCGTGGGCGGTGGCCAGGGCGGTCAGCGCGCTCTGCGCCTCGGGGCGGCCGGCGCGCAGCGCGGGAACGAACACGCCGTCCGCGACGCAGTCCTGGGCCATCGCGGTGAGAACGCCGTCGGGGCCCAGCTCCAGGTACGTGCTGACGCCCTGGGCCTCCAGGGCTCGCATGCCGTCGGCGAAGCGGACGGCCTCGCGGACGTGCCGCACCCAGTACTCGGGCGAGCACAGCTCCTCGGCGGTGGCGAGGGCGCCGGTGACGTTGGAGACCACCGGGATGACCGGGGCGCTGTACGTCAGCCCCTCGGCCGCCTCGCGGAAGTCCGCCACCATGCCGTCCATCAGCGGGGAATGGAAGGCGTGCGAGACGTTGAGACGCTTGGTCTTCTCGAACTTCCCGGCGATCGCCAGCACTTCGGCCTCGTCACCGGAAATCACCACGGACGTCGGCCCGTTGATCGCGGCGATGCTGACGTTCTCGCTGAGCAGCGGCAGGACATCGGCCTCGGCGGCCTTCACCGCCACCATCGCGCCACCCTCGGGCAGCGCCTGCATCAGCCGGCCACGAGCGGCGACCAGCGCGGCGGCGTCGTCGAGGGAGAGAACGCCCGCGACGTGCGCGGCCGCCAGCTCGCCGATCGAGTGGCCCACCAGGAAGTCGGGGCGCACGCCCCAACTCTCCATCAGGCGGAACAGCGCCACCTCGACGGCGAACAGCGCGAGCTGGGTGAACTCCGTACGCGCGAGAACCGCAGCGTCCTCACCGAACACCGCTTCCTTCAGCGGCAGTTCGACCCGGTCGCAGATCGCATCGAAGGCCTCGGCGAACACCGGGTAGGCCTCGTACAGCTCACGCCCCATCCCGGGACGTTGGCTGCCCTGCCCGGTGAACAGGAACGCCAGCTTCCCGCCGGCCTCCCCCGCGACCACCCCGGCCGCCGCCTCACCACGCGCCAACGCCCGGACACCGGCGAGGAGTTCGTCGCCGCCACGGCCGACGACCACGGCCCGGTGCTTGTGCACGGCGCGGCCGGTGGCCAGCGCGTACGCGACGTCGACCGGCTCGACGCCGGTCCGGGCCGCACCCAGCCGGCCGAGGAGCCGGACCGCCTGCTCGCGCAGCGCGGTCTCGTCCCGGCCGGAGAGCACCCACGGGAGCGCCGGGGGCGTGATGCGGGCCTCGGTCTCGGGCGCGGCCGGCGCCTGCTCGACCACAACGTGGGCGTTGGTGCCGCTGAAGCCGAAGGAGGAGACGGCCGCGCGACGCGGGCGCCCGGTCTCCGGCCACGGCCGGGCCTCGGTGAGCAGCTCGACCGCGCCCGCGGTCCAGTCGATGTGCGGCGACGCTTCGTCGACGTGCAGGGTGCGCGGCAGCACGCCCTCCCGCATCGCCATGACCATCTTGATGATGCCGCCGACACCGGCCGCCGCCTGGGCGTGGCCGATGTTGGACTTGAGCGAGCCCAGCCACAGCGGCTCGCCGTTCTCGCCGCGCTCCTGCCCGTAGGTGGCGAGCAGCGCGTCGGCCTCGATCGGGTCGCCGAGGGTGGTGCCGGTGCCGTGCGCCTCGACGGCGTCCACCTCGGCGGCGGTCAGCCGGGCGGCGGCCAGGGCCTGGCGGATGACGCGGCGCTGGGAGGGGCCGTTGGGGGCGGTCAGGCCGTTGCTGGCGCCGTCCTGGTTGACGGCGCTGCCGCGGACCACGGCGAGCACCGGGTGCCCGTTGCGGCGGGCGTCCGACAGCTTCTCCAGCAGCAGCATGCCCGCGCCCTCGGCCCAGCCGGTGCCGTCGGCGTCGGCCGAGAAGGCCTTGCAGCGGCCGTCGGCGGCGAGGCCGCGCTGGCGGCTGAACTCGACGAACGGGCCGGGGGTGGACATCACCGTCACACCGCCGGCCAGGGCCAGCTCGCACTCGCCGTTGCGCAGGGCCTGGGCGGCGAAGTGGAGGGCGACCAGGGAGGAGGAGCAGGCGGTGTCCACGGTGACCGCCGGGCCCTCGAGACCGAAGGTGTACGACACCCGGCCCGAGGCGACGCTGCCGGAGCCGCCGGTGCCGAGGTAGCCCTCGACGCCGGCGGGCAGGGCCGGAAGCCGGCTGAGGTAGTCGTGGTACATCACGCCGGCGAACACGCCGGTGGCGCTGCCGCGCAGCGTGCCGGGGTCGATGCCCGCCCGCTCGAAGGCCTCCCAGGAGGTCTCCAGCAGCAGCCGCTGCTGCGGGTCCATGGCGAGGGCCTCGCGCGGCGAGATGCCGAAGAACGCCGGGTCGAACTCGGCCGCGTCGTGCAGGAACCCGCCCTCGCGGGCGTAGCTGGTGCCCTGCCGGTCCGGGTCGTCGTCGTGCAGGCCGTCGAGGTCCCAGCCGCGGTCGGCCGGGAACGGGGTGACGGCGTCCCGGCCGCCGGCGACCAGGGCCCACAGCTCCTCGGGGGTCCGCACCCCGCCGGGGTAGCGGCAGGCCATGCCGACGATCGCGATCGGCTCGTCGTCGCCGGCCGGCGTCACCGGCGCGGGGAGCGTCCGGTCGGCCCGGGCGCCGTCGAACAGCTCCTCGGCCAGGTAGGCGGCCAGGGCCGCCGGCGTCGGGTGGTCGAAGACCAGGCCGGCGGGCAGCCGCAGGCCGGTCAGCGCACCGAGCCGGTTGCGCAGTTCGACGGCGGTCAGCGAGTCGAAACCCAGCCGGGTGAAGGAGGTCGCGGGTTCCACGGCTTCGGCCGAGCTGTGGCCGAGAACGGCCGACGCCTGGTCGCGGACCTCCGCCAGCAGCCGCGCCGTCCGCTGCTCCGGCGCCAACGGCGCCAGCAGGCGGGCCAGTTCGGAGCCGGACGGGTCGGCGCCGGCGGCCGCACCGCGGCGGACGGGGACCCGCACCAGGCCGCGCAGCAGGTGCGGCAGCCCGGCCTGCGCCCCGGCCCGCAGGGCGCCGAGGTCGAGCCGGATCGGCACCAGGACCGCCCGCTCGGCGGACAGCGCCCGGTCGAACAGGGCGAGGCCCTGCTCGGCGGTGAGGGCGTCGACGCCGGAGCGCGACAGGCGCCGGGCGTCGCCGTCCTGCAGCTCGCCCGCCATGCCGCCGGTGCCGGACGTCCCGGACCGCTGCTCCCACAGGCCCCAGGCCAGCGAGGTCGCCGGGAGGCCCCCGGCGCGGCGGTGCGCGGCGAGCGCGTCCAGGAAGGCGTTGGCCGCCGCGTAGTTGCCCTGGCCGGCGTTGCCGAAGGTGCCGGCCGCCGAGGAGAACAGCACGAAGGCGGCGAGGTCCTGTCCGGCCGTCAGCTCGTGCAGGTTGAGCGCCGCGTCGACCTTCGGACGGAACACCGCGTCGACCCGGTCGGGGGTGAGGGCGGCGACCACGCCGTCGTCGAGCACACCGGCGGTGTGCACCACGGCGGTCAGCGGGTGCTGCGCCGGGACGGCCGCGAGCACCTTGCCCAGCGCCTCGCGGTCGGCCGCGTCGCAGGCGACCATGGTCGCCTCGGCGCCCAGCCCGGCCAGTTCCCCGGCCAGCTCCGGCCAGCCCTCGGCCGCCGGGCCGCGGCGGCTGAGCAGCAGCAGGTGCCGCACGCCGTACCGGGTCACCAGGTGGCGGGCCACCAGGGCGCCGAGCGAGCCGGTGGCACCCGTCACCAGGACGGTGCCCTCCGGGTCCAGGGCCGGGAGGTCGGTGCCGCCCGCCACCCGGACCAGCCGGGGCGCGTGGGCCCGGCCGGCCCGCAGCGCCAGCTGGGGCTCGCCGCTCGCCAGCGCGCCCGGCAGGGCGGTGACGGCGTCCGGGCCGTCCGCCGGGTCGAGGTCCAGCAGCACCAGGCGGCCCGGGTGCTCGGACTGGGCCGAGCGCAGCAGGCCCCACAGGGCGGCCGCGGCGGGGTCCGCGAGGGCCTCGCCCGGGAGCGCGACGGCGCCCCGGGTCACCAGGACCAGCCGGGAGGCGGCGAACCGCTCCTCGGCCAGCCAGGCCTGGGCCAACGTCAGGGCGAAGCAGGCGGCGTCGCGGGCCGCCGTGCGCAGGTCGGCGGCGGGCTCGGTGGCCCACGGGACCAGGACGGTCGCGGGGGCCTCGGCGCCGGCGTCCAGGTCCGCCAGCAGGTCCGGCAGGCCGGCGTGGACGGCGAGCCCGTCGACGACGGCGGGCAGGTCCGCCAGCAGGCCCAGCGGGTCCTGGCCGGCGACGGTCCAGGACGCACCGGCCGGGCCGTCGGCGGCGGGCAGCGTCGTCCAGTCGACGGCGAACAGCGCGTCGGCGCCGTCGCCGGCCGTCAGGGCGCCGGCCGCGAGCGGGCGCAGGGCCAGCGACCCGACCGAGCCGACCGGCCGGCCGTCGGCGGTGGCCAGGCTCAGCGCCACCGTGTCCTGGCCGGCCGCCGTCAGCCGCACGCGCAGCGCGTCCGCGCCGGCGGCGTGCAGGGCGATGCCGGTCCAGGCGAAGGGCAGGTGGGCCCCGCCGTCGGCCGCGACGAACCCGCCGAGGCCCACCGCCTGCACGGCGGCGTCCAGCAGGGCCGGATGCAGGCCGAAGGCGCGGGCGTCGCCGCGGACCGGCTCGGGCAGCGCGACCTCGGCGAACACCTCGTCACCGCGCCGCCAGGCCGCCCGCAGGCCGCGGAACGCCGGCCCGTACCCGAAGCCGGCGGCCGCCATCCCGGCGTACAGGCCGTCCACGTCCAGCGCCTCGGCGCCGGCCGGGGGCCAGCTGCCCTCGGCGTCCCCGGCCGGGGTGGCCGGCAGCGCCGCCGAGAGCGTGCCCGAGGCGTGGCGCGTCCAGGGACCGTCCTCGCCGGCGCTCTCGGCCCGCGCGTGGACGGTCACCGGGCGGCGGCCCGCACCGTCGGCCGCGCCGGCCCGGACCTGGACCTGCACGCCGCCGGACGCCGGGAGCACCAGCGGGGCCTCCAGCGTCAGCTCGTCCAGCAGCGCGCAGCCGACCTGGTCACCGGCCCGCAGTGCCAGTTCGACGAAGGCCGTCCCGGGCAGGATCACCGTGCCGGCCACCGCGTGGTCGGCCAGCCACGGGTGCGAGTGCAGCGAGAGCCGGCCGGTGAACAGCACTCCGTCCGCGTCCGCCACGGACACCGCGGCACCGAGCAGCGGGTGGCCCACCGGGCTCTGGCCCAGGGCGACCGGGCTGCCGAACGGGACGGCCGGCGGGTGGAGCCAGAAGTGCTCGCGCTGGAAGGGGTACGTGGGCAGGTCGGCGCGGCGGGCGCCGGTGCCGGCGAACAGCACCGGCCAGTCGACGGACGCGCCGTGGGCGTGAGCGGTGGCCAGGGCGGTCAGCGCGGTCCGCACCTCGGGGCGGCCGGCGCGCAGCGCGGGTGCGAAGGCGCCCTGCCCGACGCAGGTCTGGGCCATGGCGGTGAGGACACCGTCGGGGCCGAGCTCCAGATAGGTGGTGACGCCCTCCGCCTCCAGGGTGCGCATGCCGTCCAGGAAGCGGACGGCCTCACGGACGTGGCGGACCCAGTACTCGGGCGAGCACAGCTCCTCGGCGATGGCGAGGGCGCCGGTGAGGTTGGAGACCACCGGGATGCGCGGGGCGTTGTACGTCAGGCCCTCGGCGACGGCGCGGAACTCCGCCACCATGCCGTCCATCAGCGGGGAATGGAAGGCGTGCGAGACGTTGAGGCGCTTGGTCTTCTCGAACTGCCCGGCGATCGCCAGGACTTCATCCTCGTCGCCGGAAATCACCACGGAGGAAGGACCGTTGATCGCGGCGATGCTGACGTTGCCGGTGAGCAGCGGCAGGACATCGGCCTCGGTGGCCCTGACCGCCACCATCGCACCACCCTCCGGCAGCGCCTGCATCAGCCGGCCACGGGCGGCGACCAGGGTGACAGCGTCGTCGAGGGAGAGGACACCCGCGATGTGCGCGGCCGCCAGCTCGCCGATCGAGTGGCCCACCAGGAAGTCCGGACGGACACCCCAGCTCTCGAAGAGCCGGAACAGCGCCACCTCGACGGCGAACAGCGCGACCTGGGTGAACTCCGTACGCGCGAGAACCGCAGCGTCCCCGCCGAACACCGCCTCCTTCAACGGCAGTTCGACCTTGGCGCACACGGCGTCGAAGGCCTCGGCGAACACCGGGTAGGCCTCGTACAGCTCCCGGCCCATCCCGGGACGCTGGCTGCCCTGCCCGGTGAACAGGAACGCCGTCCGCCCCTCGGCGGCCTCGCCGACGACCGTACCGGCCGCCGGTCGGCCCTCCGCCAACGCCCGCACACCGGCGAGGAGTTCCTCACCGTCCCGGCCGACGACCGCCGCCCGGTACCGGTGCTGCGCCCGGCCCGTGGCCAGGGCGTACGCGACGTCGAGCGCGGACGCGTCCGCCGCCCCGTCCGCCAGGCGGGCCTGCAGCCGGACGGCCTGCTCGCGCAGCGCGTCCCCGGTCTGGGCGGAGAGCAGCCACGGCAGCACCGCCGGGGAGGCGGCGGCGTCGGCGGGCTCGGCGGTCGGCGCGGGCGCCTGCTCCAGGATCACGTGGGCGTTGGTGCCGCTGAACCCGAAGGAGGAGACGCCCGCGCGGCGCGGCGCGCCGGTCTCGGGCCAGTCCCTGGCGTCGGCCAGCAGTTCCACCGCGCCGGCGGTCCAGTCGATGTGCGGGGACGGCTCGTCCACGTGCAGGGTGCGCGGCAGCACGCCCTCCCGCATCGCGAGCACCATCTTCATGATGCCGCCGACGCCGGCCGCCGCCTGGGTGTGGCCGATGTTGGACTTGAGCGAGCCCAGCCAGAGCGGGCGGTCGCCCGGGCGCTCCTGGCCGTAGGTGGCGAGCAGCGCCTGGGCCTCGATCGGGTCGCCGAGGGTGGTGCCGGTGCCGTGCGCCTCGACCGCGTCCACCTGGTCGGAGGTGAGCCGGGCGTCGGCCAGGGCCTGGCGGATGACGCGCTGCTGGGACGGGCCGTTGGGGGCGGTGAGGCCGCTGCTGGCACCGTCCTGGTTGATCGCGCTGCCGCGCACGACGGCCAGCACCGGGTGTCCGTTGCGCTCGGCGTCGGAGAGGCGCTCCAGCAGGAGCATGCCCGCGCCCTCGGCCCAGCCGGTGCCGTCGGCGTCGGCCGAGAAGGCCTTGCAGCGGCCGTCGAGGGCCAGGCCGCGCTGGCGGCTGAAGTCGATGAAGGCGCCGGGGGTGGCCATCACCGTCACGCCGCCGGCCAGGGCGAGGGTGCACTCCTGGCGGCGCAGCGCCTGGACGGCCCAGTGCAGGGCGACCAGGGAGGAGGAGCAGGCGGTGTCGACGGTGACCGCCGGGCCCTCCAGGCCGAAGGTGTACGCGACCCGGCCGGAGGCGATGCTGCCCGAGCTGCCGGTGCCGAGGTAGCCCTCGACGCCCTCCGGCACCACGGACAGCCGGGCGGCGTAGTCGTGGTACATCACGCCGGCGAACACGCCGGTGGCGCTGCCGCGCAGGGTGGCCGGGTCGATGCCCGCGCGTTCGAAGGCCTCCCAGGAGGTCTCCAGCAGCAGCCGCTGCTGGGGGTCCATGGCCATCGCCTCGCGCGGCGAGATGCCGAAGAACGCCGGGTCGAAGCGGCCCGCGTCGTGCAGGAAGCCGCCCTCGCGGGTCACCGAGGTGCCGGGGCTGTCCGGGTCCGGGGAGTACAGCGCCTCCAGGTCCCAGCCGCGGTCGGTCGGGAACGCCGACACGCCGTCACCGCCGGCCGCGACCAGCTCCCACAGGTCCTCGGGCGAGGCCACGCCGCCGGGGTAGCGGCAGCTCATCGCGACGATCGCGATCGGCTCCTGGTCGGCCGCCTCCACCTCGCGCAGCCGCAGCCGCGTCTGGTGCAGATCGGCCGTCACCCGCTTGAGGTAGTCGCGAAGCTTGTCCTCATTCACCACGGTGCTCCCCCGTCCGGAAGTTGTCACAGATATCCATACGCACGAGGTCAGAGCCCCAGCTCGTTGTCGATGAAGTCGAAGAGGTCGTCGTCGCTGGCCTCGTCGAGCCGCTCGGTGACGGCCTCGCCGGCCGCCGGGGCGGCGGCGCCCCACAGGGCGAGCAGGTCCTGGAGGCGGGCGGTCAGCCCGGCCCGGACCGCGTCGTCCAACGGACCGGCCGCCAGCGCCGCCAGGGACGCCTCCAGCCGCCCGAGTTCGCCGAGCACCGGCTCGACGGAACCGCCGGCACCGGAGGTCCTCAGCTCGCCGGCCAGGTGCCCGGCCAGCGCGGCGGGGCTCGGGTGGTCGAACAGCAGGGTGGCCGGCAGCCGCAGCCCGGTGGCGGCGCCGATCCGGTTGCGCAGCTCGACCGCCGTCAGCGAGTCGAAGCCCTGCTCCAGGAAGCCGCGCCCGGGCACCACCGCGTCGGGGCCCGCGTGGCCGAGCACCGCCGCGCCGTGCGAGCGGACCAGGTCCAGCAGGATCCGGTCCCGCTCCTCCGGCTCGGCACCGGCCAGCCGCTGCCGCAGCGCGTGGGCGGCGTCGCCCGAGGCGTCCACCGCCCGGCGGGCCGCCGACGGCGCCAGCGTGCGCAGCACGGCCGGTACGGCCGCCCCGGCGGCGCGGGCCCGCAGCGCCCGCAGGTCCAGGGCGATCGGCACCAGCACCGGCTCGTCGCCGGCCAGCGCCCGGTCGAGCAGCGCCAGGCCCTGCTCCGCGGTCAGCGCCGAGACACCGCCCCGGGCCATTCGGCGGGCACCGGTGCCCTCCAGGGCGGCGGCCATCCCGCCGGACTGCTCCCAGAGCCCCCAGGCGAGCGAGGTGCCGGGCAGGCCGCGGGCGGCGCGGTGCTGCGCCAGCGCGTCCAGGAAGGCGTTGGCCGCAGCATAGTTCGCCTGGCCGGCGTTGCCCAGCGTGCCCGCCGCGGAGGAGAACAGGACGAAGCGGGCGAGGCCAGAACCGGCCGTCAGCTCGTGCAGGTTGAGCGCCGCGTCGACCTTGGGCCGCAGCACGGCGTCCAGCCGCTCGGGCGTGAGCGAGCCGATCACGCCGTCGTCGAGCACACCGGCGGTGTGCACGACGGCCGTCAGCGGGTGGGCGGCCGGGACGGTCGCGAGCACCTTGCCCAGCGCCTCCCGGTCGGCCGCGTCGCAGGCCGCGAAGGACACCACGGCGCCCAGCCCGGACAGTTCCTCGGCCAGCTCCCGCGCCCCGTCGGCGGCCTCGCCGCGACGGCTGAGCAGCAGCAGGTGACGCACCCCGTGCTCGGCCACCAGGTGCCGGGCGACCAGGCCGCCCAGCGCTCCGGTGGCACCGGTGAGCAGCACCGTGCCGTCCGGGTCGAGGGCGCCCTGAGCGGTGCCCGGGGCCTGCGCCCTGGCGAGCTGCGGGATCAGCAAGGCGCCGCCGCGCACCGCCAGTTGGGGCTCCTCGGCCGCCAGGGCCGCGGGCAGCGCCCGGGCGGCGTCCGGCGCTTCGTCCAGGTCGACCAGGACGAAGCGTCCCGGGTGCTCGGACTGCGCGGACCGCACCAGGCCCCAGACCGTGGCCGCGCCCGGGTCCGGCACCCCGTCCCGCGGGGCGGCGGCCAGCGCACCCCGGGTGAGCAGCACCAGCCGGGTGCCGGCGAAGCACTCCTCGGCGAGGAACGCCTGGACCAGCGTCAGCACGCGGAAGGCGGCGACCCGGGCGTTGTCGGCGACGTCCGTGGCGTCGGCGCTGTCGGCCCGCAGCCCGTCGGCCGGGCAGGTCAGCAGCAGCACGTCGGGAGCGGTGCCCGACTCCACCAGGCCGAGCAGGTCGGCGTGGCGGTCCGGAACGGTACCCGCGGCGGCCAGGGCCTCGGCCACGCCGAAGGCGTCCTCACCCAGCAGCGCCCACCGGCCCTCGGCCACCGGCTCGGCCGGCGAGGTCGCCGACGCGACGGCCGGAGCCGACCAGTCCAGCCGGAAGAGCACGTCCTCGTGCGACGCGCCGCCCGCCCGGGCCAGCTGCTCCCGGTCCACCGGCCGCAGCACCAGCGAGTCCACCGTCGCGACCGGACGGCCCCCGGCGTCCGCGACGGTCAGCGCGACCGCGTCGCGCCCCGCCGCCGCCAGCCGCACCCGCAGCGCGCCCGCGCCCGAGGCATGGAGCTCGACGCCGCTCCAGGAGAACGGCAGCAGACCGCCGCCCTCCCGGTCGGCCAGGACGCCCAGCCCGATCGCGTGCAGCGCGGCGTCCAGCAGCGCCGGGTGCAGACCGAAGCCGGCGGCGTGGTCGGCCAGTTCCTCCGGCAGGGAGACCTCGGCGAACACCTCGTCGCCGCGCCGCCAGGCGGCCCGCAGGCCCTGGAACACCGGGCCGTAGTCGAACCCGGACGCTGCCAGCGCCTCGTACCAGCCGTCGACGGCCACGGGCTCGGCCCCGGCCGGCGGCCACTCGGTCAGCGACTCGCCCTCCGTACGCGCGGCCGAGGCCAGCGCGCCGGTCGCGTGCCGGGTCCACGGCTCGTCCGCCGAGGCCCGCTCCGAACGGGAGTGGACGCTCACGGGCCTGCGCCCGTCCTCGTCCGGCCCGCCGACCAGCACCTGGACAGCCAGCCCGCCCTGCTCGGACAGCACCAGCGGCGCCGCCAGCGTCAGTTCCTCCAGCACCGCACAGCCGACCTCGTCCGCCGCCCGCATCACGAGCTCGACGAAGGCCGTGCCGGGCAGGATCACCGTGCCCGCGACCGCGTGCTCCGCCAGCCACGGGTGGGTCCGCAGCGACAGGCTGCCGGTGAACAGGTGGCCCTCGCCGTCGGCCAGCGCCACCGCCGCACCCAGCAGCGGGTGGTCGGTCCGCCCGAGCCCGAAGGCCGTCGCGTCCCCGGCCTGGCGGACACCGACCGCCGGCCAGTAGCGCTCGCGCTGGAAGGGGTAGGTGGGCAGGTCCGCGCGGCGGGCGCCGGTGCCGGCGAACAGCGTCGACCAGTCGACGGACGCGCCGTGGGCGTGGGCGGTGGCCAGGACGGTGAGCGCGCTCTGCGCCTCGGGGCGGCCGGAGCGCAGCGCGGGCACGAACACGCCGCCGTCGACGCAGTCCTGGGCCATCGCGGTGAGAACGCCGTCGGGGCCCAGCTCCAGGTACGTGCTGACGCCCTGGGCCTCCAGGGCCCGCATCCCGTCGGCGAAACGGACGGCCTCACGGACGTGCCGCACCCAGTACTCGGGCGAGCACAGCTCCTCGGCGGTGGCGAGGGTGCCGGTGACGTTGGAGACCACCGGGATGACCGGGGCGCTGTACGTCAGCCCCTCGGCGACGGCGCGGAAGTCCGCCACCATGCCGTCCATCAGCGGGGAATGGAAGGCGTGGGAGACGCTCAGCCGCTTGGTCTTCTCGAACTTCCCGGCGATCGACAGAACTTCATCCTCGTCGCCCGAAATCACCACGGACGTCGGCCCGTTGATCGCGGCGATGCTGACGTTCTCGGTCAGCAGCGGCAGGATCTCGGCCTCGGCGGCCTTGACCGCCACCATCGCGCCACCCTCGGGCAGCGCCTGCATCAGCCGGCCACGGGCCGCCACCAGCGCGGCGGCGTCGTCGAGGGAGAGAACGCCCGCGACGTGCGCGGCCGCCAGCTCGCCGATCGAGTGGCCCACCAGGAAGTCCGGACGGATGCCCCAGCTCTCGAAGAGCCGGAACAGCGCCACCTCGACGGCGAACAGCGCCAGCTGCGTGAACTCGGTGCGGGCGAGTACGTCGGCGTCCTCACCGAACACCGCTTCCTTCAGCGGCAGTTCGACCCGCGCGCAGATCGCGTCGAAGGCCTCGGCGAACACCGGGTAGGCCTCGTACAGCTCACGGCCCATCCCGGGACGCTGGCTGCCCTGCCCGGTGAACAGGAACGCCAGCTTCCCGGTGTCGGCCGTGCCTCGCACCAGGCCGTCCGCGAACTCGCCCCGGGCGAGGGCCGCAAGAGCCTGCAGCACCCCGTCCCGGTCGGCCGCCGTCAGCACGGCCCGGTGGTCGAACCGGCCCCGCGTGACCGCGAGCGAGTAGGCGACGTCCGCCGACTCGACGGAGCCGTCGAGGTGGGAACGCAGGCGAAGCGCCTGGTCCCGCAGCGCGGCCTCGGTGCGGCCGGACAGCACCCACGGAAGCAGCTGCCGGACGGCGGTGCCCGCCTCGCGCGGAGCGTCGGCGGGGGCCTGCTCGATGATGGCGTGGGCGTTGGTGCCGCTGAAGCCGAAGGAGGAGACGGCCGCGCGACGCGGACGCCCGGTCTCCGGCCACGGCCGGGCCTCGGTCAGCAGCTCGACCGCGCCGGAGGCCCAGTCGATGTGCGGGGACGGCTCGTCCACGTGCAGGGTCTGCGGCAGCACGCCCTCCCGCATCGCCATCACCATCTTGATGATGCCGCCGACGCCGGCCGCCGCCTGGGTGTGACCGATGTTGGACTTCAACGAGCCCAGCCACAGCGGCTCTTCGGCACGCTCCTGGCCGTACGTGGCCAGCAGCGCCTGGGCCTCGATCGGGTCACCGAGGGTGGTGCCGGTGCCGTGGCCCTCGACCGTGTCCACGTCGGTGGCCGTGAGGCGCGCGTTGGCGAGGGCCTGGCGGATGACGCGCTGCTGGGACGGACCGTTGGGGGCGGTGAGCCCGTTGCTCGCGCCGTCCTGGTTGATCGCCGAGCCACGGACGACCGCGAGCACCTGGTGCCCGTTGCGCTGGGCGTCGGAGAGGCGCTCCAGCAGGAGCATGCCGACACCCTCGGACCAGCCGGTGCCGTCCGCGTCGGCCGAGAAGGCCTTGCAGCGGCCGTCGAAGGAGAGCCCGCCCTGGCGGCTGAAGTCGATGAACGCGGCCGGGGTGGACATCACGGTCACACCGCCGGCGAGTGCCATGGTGCACTCGCCGTTGCGCAGGGCTTGGGCGGCCAGGTGCAGGGCGACCAGGGAGGAGGAGCAGGCGGTGTCGACGGTGACCGCCGGGCCCTCAAGCCCGAAGGTGTACGCCAGACGGCCCGAGATGACACTGCCCGCGTTGCCGGTGCCCAGGTAGCCCTCGGCGCCGGACGGGACCGACTCCAGCAGCGACGCGTAGTCGTGGTACATCACGCCCGTGAACACGCCGGTGGCGCTGCCGCGCAGAGCGGCCGGGTCGACGCCCGCCCGCTCGAAGGCCTCCCAGGACGTCTCCAGCAGCAGCCGCTGCTGCGGGTCCATGGTGAGCGCCTCGCGGGGGCTGATGCCGAAGAAGCCGGCGTCGAACTCGGCGGCGCCGTGCAGGAATCCACCTTCCCGGGTGTGACTGCCTCCGGGCTGGGTGCCGTCCGCGCCGAACAGGGCGTCGAGGTCCCAGCCACGGTCGGTCGGGAAGAGCGAGATGCCGTCGCCGCCGCCGTGCACCAGCCGCCACAGGTCCTCGGGCGAGGCGACCCCGCCCGGGTAGCGGCAGGCCATGCCGACGATCGCGATCGGCTCGTCCACGATGGTCGTGGACAGCACGCCGGCAGCCGCCGGGGCCTCGCCGACGAGCTCGTCGCGAATGAAGTCGGCCAGCGCGGACGGCGTCGGGTAGTCGAAGACCAGCGTGGCCGGCAGGCGCAGGCCGGTGGCCGCGTTGAGACGATTGCGCAGCTCGATGGCGGTGAGGGAGTCGAAGCCCAGCTCACGGAAGGCGCGGGCCGGGTCGACCCCTTCCGCCGAACCGTGGCCCAGGACCTCGGCCACCTGGGTGCGGACCACCTCGCGGACGGCCTCGTCGCGGCGCGCCACCGGCAGGGCGAGCAGGCGCTCGGCCAGCGAACCGGCGGCCGCGGTGCCGCCGCTGGCGGCGGTCCGGCGGCGCGGCGTACGGACGAGTCCGCGCAGCAGCGGCGGGGCCTCGCCGGCGCCGGTCATGGCCACCGGGTCCAGGTGCATCGGGACGAGCAGGGCGCGGTCCACGGTGAGCGCGCCGTCGAGCAGGGCCAGGCCCTCCTGCGAACGCAGCGGCGCCACGCCGGCCCGGGCCAGGCGACGAACATCGGCCTCGGACAGGCTGGTGGCCATGCCGCCGTCCTCGGCCCACAGGCCCCAAGCCAGCGAGGTGGCGGGCAGGCCGTCGGCCCGGCGGCGGGCCGCCAGAGCATCGAGGAACGCGTTCGCGGCGGCGTAGTTGCCCTGGCCTGCGGCGCCGAACACGCCGGAGGCGGAGGAGAACAGGACGAACGCCGACAGGTCCATTCCGGCGGTCAGCTCGTGCAGGTGCCACGCCGCGTCGACCTTAGGACGCAGCACCGCCGACAGCCGCTCCGGCGTCAGCGACGACACCACACCGTCGTCCAGCACACCGGCGGTGTGGACCACCGCCGACAGCGAACGACCCTCCAACATGCGGGCGACAGCGTCGCGGTCGGTGACGTCGCAGGCGACGACGTCCACCTCGACGCCCAACCCGGCCAGCTCGTCACGCAGTTCGGAAGCGCCCGGCGCGTCCAGGCCGCGGCGGCTGGTCAGTACCAGGCTCCGCACCCCGTGCGCCGTGACCAGGTGCCGGGCCACCAGCGAGCCCAGACCGCCCGTACCGCCCGTGACGAGGACCGTGCCCTCGCCCAGCGACACGCCGTTGTCCGGTTCGGTAGCGACGCGCACCAGACGCGGCGCGAACGCCACACCACCGCGCACCGACACCTGCGGCTCACCACAGGAGAGGACACCCGACGGCAGCTCGGCGTCTGCCTCCAGGTCCACCAGCAGGAACCGGTCCGGGTTCTCCGACTGCGCCGAGCGCACCAGACCCCAGACCACCGACTCCGCCGGACCCGCAGCAACGGCGCCACGCGTCACCACGGCGAGCCGCGAAGCGGCGAACCGCTCCTCCGCCAGCCAGCCCCGCACCAGCTCCAGCGCCCACACACCGGCAGCGTGCGCGGCCTCGGCCACGTCACCGCCGCCCGCCTGCGGAGCCTCGACGACCACGACCTCGGGAACCTCGTCCCCGGCCAGCTCGGCCAGTGACGAGAACAGCTGAACGTCGGCGGCCGACCCGGCCCCGAGCGCGATCTCCGCCCAGTCCACGCCGAACAGCGAGTCGGTCGACCCACCGGCCGCCGCCAACTGCCCGGCCACCACCGGCCGCAGAGCCAGCGATCGGATGGTCCCGACCGGCTGCCCCTCGGCGTCCGCCAGCGTCAGCGACACCGCGTCCGCACCGGCGGACACCAGCCGCACCCGCAGCGCGTCCGCACCCGCAGCGTGCAGCTCGACACCAGCCCACGCGAACGGCAGGTGCGCCTGCCCCTCGGCCCGGACGAACCCGCCCAGCCCCACCGCCTGCACCGCCGCGTCCAGCAGCGCCGGGTGCAGACCAAAGCCGGCGGCGTGGTCGGCCAGTTCCTCCGGCAGGGCGACCTCGGCGAACACCTCGCCGTCGCGGCGCCACGCCGACCGCAGACCCTGGAACGCCGGCCCGTACACCAGCCCGGCCTCCGCCAGACCCCGTGCGAACGCCTCCACATCCACGGCCTCGGCACCCGCCGGCGGCCACTCCACCAGACCCGCACCCTCAGCAGCCGACGCACCCTCCGCCAGCACACCCGAGACATGACGGACCCACTCCGACGAGCCCTCGGCCCGACCGTGCACAGCCACCGAACGGCGCCCGGACGCGTCCACCGCGCCCACCGTCACCTGGACCTGCACACCACCCGACCCCGGAAGCACCAACGGCGCCTCCAGCGTCAACTCCTCCACCAGCGAGCAACCCACCTGGTCACCCGCCCGCACCGCAAGCTCCACGAACGCCGTACCCGGAACGATCACCGAACCCAGCACCGCATGATCGGCCAGCCACGGGTGCGACTCCACCGACAGACGACCCGTGAACAGGAAGCCCTCCGCATCGGCAAGAGCCACCGCCGCACCCAACAGCGGGTGATCGGCCGCACCGAGACCGGCGGACTGGACGTCCCCGGTCAGAGCAGGGGCGTGGAGCCAGAACCACTCGCGCTCGAAGGCGTACGTCGGCAGGTCCGTGACGTGGGCGCCGGCCTTCGCGAAGAACCCTCGCCAGTCGACCTGGGCGCCCTGGACGTACGCGGTGACGAGCGCCGTCAGCGCGGTCTGCGCCTCCGGGCGCTCGGCACGCAGCGCCGGGGTGAACACGCCCTGCTCGACGCACTCCTGGCCCATGGCCGAGAGCACGCCGTCCGGGCCGAGCTCGACGAAGGTGGTGACACCCTTGGCTTCCAGAGCCCGCATGCCGTCGGCGAAGCGAACGGCCTGGCGGACGTGGCGCACCCAGTACTCGGGCGAGCACAGCTCCTCGGCCGTCGCAACCGAGCCGGTGACGTTGGAGACGACCGGGATGCGCGGTGCGCTGTACGTCAGGCCCTCCGCGATCCGGCGGAAGTCGTCCAGCATGCCGTCCAACAGCGGGGAGTGGAAAGCGTGCGAGACCTTGAGCTGCTTGGTCTTCTCGAACTGACCGGAGATCGACAGAACTTCGGACTCGTCGCCCGAAATCACCACGGAGGAAGGCCCGTTGACGGCCGCGATGCTCACCTGAGCGGTCAGCATCGGCAGCACCTCGGCCTCGGTGGCCTTGACCGCCACCATCGCGCCACCCTCGGGCAGCGCCTGCATCAGCCGGCCGCGAGCGGCGACCAGCTTGACGGCGTCGTCCAGCGACAGCACGCCCGCGACGTGCGCGGCCGCCAGCTCGCCGATCGAGTGGCCGACCAGGAAGTCCGGACGGACGCCCCAGCTCTCGAAGAGCCGGAACAGCGACACCTCGACGGCGAACAGGGCCGGCTGGGTGTACTCGGTGCGAGCCAGCAGCTCCGCGTCATCGCCGAAGACAGCGTCGCGCAGCGGGAGTTCGGCCCGCGAGCACACGGCGTCGAAGGCCTCGGCGAACACCGGGTAGGCCTCGTAAAGCTCACGCCCCATGCCCGGACGCTGGCTCCCCTGCCCCGTGAACAGGAACGCCAGCTTCCCGCCCGAGGCGGCACCCGTCACCAGCCCACCGGCTGTACCGCCCTCGGCCAGCGCCCGCAGAGCGGACGCGAGCCCGTCGCGGCTGTCCGCGACGACGCCGGCGCGGAGGTCCATCGTCGCGCGGGTGGTGGCCAGCGAGTAGGCGAGGTCGGTGACCCGCAGCTCGGGCTCGGCCTCGACCAGGGCGAGAAGTCGCTGGGCCTGGCCACGCAGAGCACCCTCGCTCTTCGCGGACAGCACCAGCGGCGCCTGACCGTCCTCCTCGTTCCCGGTACGAGCCGGACGCTTCTCCGCCGGGGCCTGCTCGATGATCGTGTGGGCGTTGGTGCCGCTGATACCGAAGGAGGAGACGGCAGCTCGACGCGGACGTCCGGTCTCCGGCCACGGCCGGGCCTCGGTCAGCAGCCGGACCTCACCGGAGGCCCAGTCGATGTGCGGGGACGGCTCGTTGACGTGCAGGGTCTGCGGCAGCATGCCGTGCCGCATCGCCATGACCATCTTGATGATGCCGCCGACGCCGGCCGCCGCCTGGGTGTGACCGATGTTGGACTTCAACGAGCCCAGCCACAGCGGCTCTTCGGTGCGCTCCTGGCCGTACGTGGCCAGCAGCGCCTGCGCCTCGATCGGGTCACCGAGCACCGTGCCGGTGCCGTGCGCCTCGACCACGTCGATCTGGTCCGAGGCCAGTCGGGCACCGGCCAGCGCCTGGCGGATCACCCGCTGCTGGGACGGCCCGTTGGGGGCGGTGAGCCCGTTGCTCGCGCCGTCCTGGTTGATCGCGCTGCCGCGCACCACCGCGAGGACCCGGTGGCCGTTGCGCTGGGCGTCGGAGAGGCGCTCCAGCAGGAGCATGCCCACACCCTCGGACCAGCCCGTGCCGTCCGCCGCCGCCGCGAACGACTTGCAGCGGCCGTCCATGGCCAGACCGCGCTGCTTGCTGAACTCGATGAACGCACCCGGGGTGGACATGACCGTCACACCACCGGCCAGCGCCATCGTGCACTCGCCCTCGCGCAGGGCCTTCGCCGCCCAGTGCAGAGCGACCAACGACGAGGAACAGGCGGTGTCGATGGTGACCGCCGGACCCTCCAGACCCAGGGTGTAGGCCACCCGGCCGGAGGCAATGCTGCTCGAACCGCCCGTACCGAGGTAACCCTCGACACCGGCCGGAATCGCGTGCAGACGCGAGGTGTAGTCGTGGTACATCACACCGGCGAACACGCCGGTCGCGCTGCCCTTCATCAAGGCCGGGTCGATACCCGCGCGCTCGAACGCCTCCCAGGACGTCTCCAGCAGCAGACGCTGCTGCGGGTCCATCGCCGACGCCTCACGCGGGCTGATCCCGAAGAACGCCGGGTCGAACAGACCCGCGTCATGCAGGAAACCACCCTCCGTGACGTAACTCGTGCCAGAGAGACCCGAGTTCACGTCCTCCAGAGCGTCCAGGTGCCAGCCACGGTCAGTGGGGAAGGACGTGATGCCGTCACCGGCGCCGAGCACCAACTGCCACAGGTCCTCAGGCGAGGCGACCCCACCCGGGTAACGGCAGGCCATCCCGACGATCGCGATCGGCTCGTCATCGCGGTACGACCTGACCGCGGGCAGGCTCGGGCGCGACTCCTCGGCACGGCCGACGAGTTCGGCGGCCAGGTGACCGGCAAGCGCCTCCGGCGTCGGGTAGTCGAAGACCAGCGTCGCCGACAGGCGCAGGCCGGTGGTCGCGTTGAGGCGGTTGCGCAGGTCCACGGCCGTCAGCGAGTCGAAGCCGAGGTCCTTGAACGCCCGGACCGGGTCGATGCTGTCGGGGGCGGCATGCCCGAGGACGTACGCGACCTGCGCCTGCACCATCGCCAGCAGCGTGCTCAGCCGCTCGGACTCGGTCAGGCCGGCCAGGGCCCGGGAGAGCTCGACCGACGCACCGGTGCCGGTACCGACCTTGCGGCGGCGCGGCGTGCGGACGAGAGCCCGCAGCAGCGGCGGGACGTCGCCGGTGCCGACCGCCGTGACGGGGTCGAGGTGCATCGGGACGACCAGGGCGCGCTCCAGCGTGAGCGCGCCGTCGAACAGGGCCAGGCCCTCCTGGGCGCGCAGCGGGGCGACGCCCGCGCGAGCAAGGCGACGGACGTCGGCCTCGCTCAGGGCGGCGGACATGCCGCCGTCCTCGGCCCACAGGCCCCACGCGAGCGAGGTGGCGGTGAGGCCGTCGGCCCGGCGCTGCTCGGCGAGCGCGTCCAGGAACGCGTTCGCGGCGGCGTAGTTGCCCTGACCGGCGGCTCCGAACACACCGGAGGCGGAGGAGAAGAGAACGAACGCCGACAGGTCCATCCCGGCGGTCAGCTCGTGCAGGATCACCGCCGCGTCCACCTTCGGGCGCAGCACCGTGGACAGGCGCTCGGGCGTCAGCGACGACACCAGGCCGTCGTCCAGGACGCCGGCGGTGTGGACCACCGCGGACAGCGAACGGCCTTCCAGCATGCGGGCGACAGCGTCGCGGTCGGACACGTCGCAGGTGACGACGTCCACCTCGGCGCCCAACCCGGCCAGCTCGTCCCGCAGTTCGACGGCACCCGGCGCGTCCAGGCCGCGACGGCTGGTCAGCACCAGACTCCGCACCCCGTGCGCCGTGACGAGGTGCCGGGCCACCAGCGAGCCCAGACCACCCGTACCACCGGTCACCAGGACAGTGCCCTCGCCCAGCGACACGCTGCTCTCCGAGGAGGCGGCAACGCGCACCAGACGCGGCGCGAACGCCGCACCCCCACGCACTGCCACCTGTGGCTCGCCGGACTCCACAACGCCCGACGGCAGTTCGGCGCCCGCCTCCAGGTCCACCAGCAGGAACCGGTCCGGGTTCTCCGACTGCGCCGAGCGCACCAGACCCCAGACCACCGACTCCGCCAGACCCGCAACACCCGACGCGGCATCGACCGACACAGCACCACGCGTCACCACAGCCAGCTTCGAAGCGGCGAACCGCTCCTCCGCCAGCCAGCCCCGCACCAGCTCCAGCGCACGGACCGCAGCCGCGTGCACCTCATCGGCACCGGAACCGTCCGCAGAACCGAACTCCACTGCCACCAGCGACGGCACAACCTCCACGGCGTCCAGCTCCGCGAGGTCACCCACCACGAGGACCTCGCGGCCCGTCTCACCGAGCGCGATCTCCGCCCAGTCCACGCCGAACAGCGAGTCGGTCGACCCACCCGCGGCCGCCAACTGCCCGGCGACCACCGGCCGCAGCACCAGCGACTCCACCGAACCGACCGGACCGCCCTCGGCGTCCGCCAGCGTCAGCGACACCGCATCCGCACCAGCCGACACCAGCCGCACCCGCAGCGCACCCGCGCCCGAGGCGACCAGCGACACACCGGACCAGGCGAACGGCAGCCGACCCGCTCCCGCGTCCTCCACCAGGCCACCGAGCCCGACTGCGTGCAACGCCGCGTCCAGCAACGCCGGGTGCAGCCCGAAACCGGCCGCCTCCCCCGCCACCGCCTCCGGCAGCGCCACCTCAGCGAACACCTCGCCGTCCCGACGCCACGCCGACCGCAGACCCTGGAACACCGGGCCATAACCGAACCCGACGCCCTCCATCGCCCCGTAGAAGCCGTCCAGCTCCACCGCCTCGGCACCCGCCGGCGGCCACTCCACCAGACCCGCACCCTCAGCAGCCGACGCACCCTCCGCCAGCACACCCGAGACATGACGGACCCACTCCGACGAGCCCTCGGCCCGACCGTGGACGGCCACCGAACGACGCCCGGACGCGTCCACCGCGCCCACCGTCACCTGGACCTGCACACCGCCGGACTCCGGAAGCACCAGCGGCGCCTCCAGCGTCAACTCCTCCACCAGCGAGCAACCCACCTGGTCGCCCGCACGGACCGCAAACTCGACGAACGCCGTGCCCGGAACGATCACCGAACCCAGCACCGCGTGATCGGCCAGCCACGGGTGCGACTCCACCGACAGCCGACCCGTGAACAGGAAGCCCTCCGCGTCGGCCAGCGACACGCCGGCGCCCAGCAGCGGGTGGTCGGCCGCGCCCAGGCCCAGCGCGGCGACCTCGCCCATCCAGCCCGAAGCCACCGTCGGCCAGTAGCGCTCACGCTGGAACGCGTACGTCGGCAGCTCGACCGGGGGAAGCGCCACCCCTGCCGTCCAGGCCACCGGGACGCCGTGGACGTGCAGGCTCGCCAGGCACTCCGCGACACCGGCACGCTCGTCCCGGCCGTTCCGGAGCGCCGGAACGAACACGCCCTGCTCGACGAACTCCTGGCCCATGGCCGAGAGCACGCCGTCGGGGCCCAGCTCCAGGTATGTGGCGACGCCCTGGGCCTCCAGGGTGCGCATACCGTCGGCGAAGCGAACCGCCTGGCGCACGTGCCGGACCCAGTACTCGGGCGAGCACAGCTCCTCGGCCGTCGCGACCGAACCGGTCACGTTGGAGACCACCGCGATCTGCGGCGCCGCGTAGGTCAACCCCTCCGCCACCCGGCGGAAGTCGTCCAGCATGCCGTCCATCAGCGGCGAGTGGAAGGCGTGCGAGACGTGGAGCCGCTTGGTCTTCTCGAACTGCCCGGCGATCGCCAGCACTTCGGACTCGTCCCCGGAAATCACCACGGAGGAAGGCCCGTTGATGGCGGCGATGCTGACGTTGTCCGTGAGCAGCGGCAGGATCTCGGCCTCGGTGGCCTTGACCGCCACCATCGCGCCACCCTCGGGCAGCGCCTGCATCAGCCGGCCACGCGCCGCCACCAGTGTCACCGCGTCGTCCAGCGACAGCACACCGGCCACGTGCGCGGCCGCGATCTCACCGATCGAGTGCCCGACCAGGAAGTCCGGACGGACCCCCCAGCTCTCCACCAGCCGGAACAGCGCGGTCTCCACCGCGAACAGCGCCAGCTGGGTGAACTCCGTACGGGCGAGAACGTCCGCGTCCTCCCCGAACACCGCCTCCTTCAGCGGCAGTTCCACCCGCGCGCACACCGCGTCGAAGGCCTCCGCGAACACCGGGAAGGCGGCATACAGCTCACGCCCCATCCCCGGCCGCTGGCTGCCCTGCCCCGTGAACAGGAACGCCGTCCGTCCGTCGCCGGCCACGCCCCGCACCACGCCCGCCAGCGGGCGGTCCGCCGCGAGGGCGTCCAGCGCCGCGAGCAGTGCGTCGCGGTCGCCGTGGCCGGTCACCGCGGCGCGGTGCTCGTGGTGGCTGCGGGTGGCGGCGAGGGCGAAGGCCGTTCCGTCCAGCGGGAGTTCGGGGTGTTCTGCCAGGTGGGCGCGGAGGCGTCCGGCCTGGGCGGCGAGGGCGTCCGCGCTCCGGCCCGACAGCAGCAGCGGGAGCGGGGCGATGGTGCCCGGGGTCCCGGCGGGTGCCTGCGCCGGCTCGGTGGTCGGCGCGGGCGCCTGCTCCAGGATGACGTGGGCGTTGGTGCCGCTCATGCCGAAGGAGGAGATGCCGGCCCGGCGCGGTTCGCCGGTCTCGGGCCAGTCGCGCGACTCCGTCAGCAGCTCGACGGCGCCGGCCGACCAGTCCACGTGCGGGGACGGCTGGTCGACGTGGAGGGTCTGCGGCAGCACGCCGTGCTGCATGGCGAGCACCATCTTGATGACGCCCGCGACACCGGCGGCGGCCTGGGTGTGCCCGATGTTGGACTTCACCGAGCCGAGCCACAGCGGCCGGTCGGCGGCGGCGCGGCCGCGGCCGTAGGTGGCGAGCAGGGCCTGGGCCTCGATCGGGTCACCCAGCGAGGTGCCGGTGCCGTGCGCCTCGACGGCGTCGACCTGGGCGGGGGTGAGCCGGGCGCCGGCCAGGGCCTGGCGGATGACGCGCTGCTGGGCGGGGCCGTTGGGGGCGGTGAGGCCGTTGCTGGCGCCGTCCTGGTTGATCGCCGAGCCGCGCACGACGGCGAGCACCGGGTGGCCGTTGCGGCGGGCGTCGGAGAGCCGCTCGACGAGCAGCATCGCGACGCCCTCGGACCAGTTGGTCCCGTCGGCGGCGGCCGCGAAGGGCTTGCAGCGGCCGTCCTCGGCGAGGCCGCGCTGGCGGCTGAACTCCAGGAAGGCGCCGGGCGTCGACATGATGGCGACGCCGCCGGCCAGGGCGAGCGTGCACTCGCCGTTGCGCAGCGACTGGACGGCCAGGTGGAGGGCGACCAGGGAGGAGGAGCAGGCGGTGTCGACGGTGACGGCCGGGCCCTCCAGGCCCAGGGTGTAGGAGATGCGGCCGGAGACCACGCTGGCCGCGTTGCCGGTGCCGAGGTGGCCCTCGAAGCCCTCCTGGGAGATCAGCAGCAGGTTGGTGTAGTCCTGCATGTTGGTGCCGGCGAAGACGCCGACCCGGGTGCCGCGCAGGGCGGCGGGGTCGAGGCCGGCCCGCTCGATGGTCTCCCAGGAGGTCTCCAGCAGCAGGCGCTGCTGCGGGTCCATGGCGAGGGCCTCGCGCGGCGAGATGCCGAAGAACGCCGGGTCGAACTCGGCGGCGCCGTGGATGAAGCCGCCCTCGCGGACGTAGCTGGTGCCCTGCCGGTCGGGGTCCGGGTCGTACAGCGCGTCCAGGTCCCAGCCGCGGTCGGCCGGGAACGGCGTGATCGCGTCGCGACCGTCCCGCAGCAGGTGCCAGAGCGTCTCGGGCGAGTCGACGCCGCCGGGGAACCGGCAGCCCATCGCGACGATGGCGATCGGCTCGGTGGAGGCCGACTCGGCCTCGCGCAGCCGCTCCCGGGTGTCCGCCAGGTCGGCGGTGACCTTCTTGAGGTAGCCCAGCAGCTTCTCTTCAGCGACCATCGCTGGCCAACTCCTTCTGGTGATCCGGCAGTCCGGTGGTGCTCTGTCGAATGCCGGTCACGACATCCCCAACTCGTTGTCGATGAACGCGAAGACCTCGTCCGCGGTCGCCTCGTCCAGCTTCTGCGCGGTGGTGGCGGCGGTCGGCGCGTCGCGCCGGTCGCTCCAGCGGGCCAGGACGGCCTGCAGGCGGGCGACCACCTCCTCGCCGGTGTCCTCGTCGGGCAGCGGCTGCGCGAGCGCGGCCTCCAGCCGGGCGAGGGTGTCCAGCAGCGGTTCGTCTCCGGACCGCGGGTCGGCGAGCAGCTGCGGGTGCAGGTGCTCGGCCAGGGCCGTGGGCGTCGGGTAGTCGAAGACCACGGTGGCGGGCAGCCGCAGGCCGGTGAGGCCGTTGAGGCGGTTGCGCAGTTCGACCGCGGTCAGCGAGTCGAAGCCCAGCTCCCGGAAGGCCCGGGCCGTCCCGACGCCGTCGGTACCGGTGTGGCCGAGCACCGCCGCCGCCTCGGTCCGTACCGCGTCGACCAGCAGGCGCCTGCGGTCCGCCTCCGGGGCCTCGGTGAGGCGCTCCACCAGGACCGGCCGCCCGGAGGCGCCGGTCTGCGAACCGCTCTGCGGGCCGTCGTCGGCGAGGGCCGCGGCGACCTCGGGCAGGTCGGCGATCAGCGGGCGGGCCCGGCCGGCGGTGAAGGCCGGGGCGAAGCGCGCCCAGTCGACGTCGGCGACGGTCACCGCGGTCTCGCCGAGGCCGAGTGCCCGGTCGAGCGCCGCGACGGCCAACTCCGGTGCCATCGCCGGGAGTCCGCGGCGGGCGAGGTGTCCCTCGGCCTCGCCCTCGGCCATCCCGCCGCCGGCCCACGGGCCCCAGGAGACGGCCGTGGCGGCCAGGCCGCGCGAGCGGCGCTGCTCGGCCAGGGCGTCCAGGAAGGCGTTGGCGGCCGCGTACGAGCCCTGGGTTCCGCTGCCCCAGATGCCCGCGATGGACGAGAACAGCACGAACGCGTCCAGCGGGGTGTCGCCGAGCATTTCGTCCAGGTGGACGGCGCCGCCGACCTTGGCCGCCAGTACCTCGGCCAGCTGGTCCGCGGTGATCTCGGCCAGCGGTACGGCCAGGTCCAGGCCGGCCGCGTGGACCACGGCGTCGACGGGGTGCTCGGCGAGCAGCCCGGCGACGGACGCGCGGTCGGCCACGTCGCAGGCCGCGAGGGTGACCCGGGCGCCGAGCCCGGTCAGCTCGGCGGCCAGCTCGGCGGCCCCGGCGGCCTGCGCGCCGCGCCGGCTGGTGAGCACCAGGTGCTCGGCGCCGGCCCGCGCCAGCCAGCGGGCGACCTGCCCGCCGAGGGCGCCGGTGCCGCCGGTGATCAGCACGGTGCCGCGCGGCGTCCACGGGGCCGGCGCCTCGGCCGTCCCGAGCGGACGGCTGTGCACCAGCCGGCGGACCAGCGCGCCGGAGGACCGCAGGGCGATCTGGTCCTCCCCGTCGGCGCCGGCGAGGACCGCCGCCAGGTGCTGCCGTGCCCGGTCGTCGAGCGTCTCGGGCAGGTCCAGCAGACCGCCCCAGCGCTGCGGCTGCTCCAGTCCGACGACCCGGCCGAGGCCCCAGACCTGGGCCTGGACGGCGTTGCGCAGTCGGTCCGTCGGGCCGGTGGAGACCGCGCCGCTGGTGATCAGCCAGAGCGGTGCGCCGATTCCGGCGTCGCCCAGCGCCTGCACCAGGGCCAGGGTGCCGGACAGGCCGGCCGACAGGCCCGGGTGCTCGGAGTTCGAGCGCCCGGTCAGCGCGAGCAGGGAGAGCACACCCGCGATGGGGGCCTCCGTGCCGCCGGCGGCCTCGCGCAGCTCGCCGGCCAGGGCCGTGCGGTCCGCGGTCGCCGGGTCGACGGTGATCCGCTCGACCCGGGCGCCGTGCCCGGCCAGCAGGTCCGCCAGGTCGCCGGCCGGCTGCTCGCCGGCCCGGTCGGCGGGCTCGACGACCAGCCAGCGGCCGTCCAGGGACGGGGTGCCGTCCTGGTCGCCGGGCAGGGCGCGCCAGCTGACGCGGTAGCGCCAGCGGTCCAGCGTCGACTCGTCGGCGTTGCGGCGCCGCCAGGACGACAGGGCGGGCAGGACCGCGCTCAGCGGCTCGTCCCCGCGGACGTCCAGGGTGCCGGTCAGCGCGGCCAGGTCGCCGCGTTCCACGGCGGCCCAGAAGTCCGCCTCGGCCGGGTCGTGCTCGGTGCCGGCGGCGGGGGCCGCCTGGGCGGCCTTCGGCCAGTACCGCTCACGCTGGAAGGCGTAGGTCGGCAGGTCCACCCGGCGGGCGCCGGAGCCGGCGAACAGGGCCTCCCAGTCGACCGCCGCACCGCGGGTGTGGGCGACGGCCAGGGCCGCGGCGAGCGCGTCCCGCTCGGGCCGGTCGCCGCGCAGGGCGGCGGCGAAGGCGGTGTCCGGTCCGTCGACGCAGTCCTGGCCCATGGCGGTGAGCACGCCGTCGGGGCCGAGTTCGACGAAGGTGGTGACGCCCTGGGCCTCCAGGGTGCGCATCCCGTCGAGGAAGCGGACGGCCTCGCGGACGTGCCACACCCAGTACTCGGGCGAGCACAGCTCCTCCGCCGTGGCCATGTCCCCGGTGACGTTGGAGACGACCGGGATGCGCGGGGCGCTGTACGTCAGCCCCTCGGCAACGGCCCGGAACTCGTCCAGCATCCCGTCCATCAGCGGCGAGTGGAACGCGTGCGAGACGCTCAGCCGCTTGGTCTTCTCGAACTTCCCGGCGATCGCCAGGACTTCGGACTCCTCGCCCGAAACCACCACGGAGGAAGGCCCGTTGATCGCCGCGATGCTCACCTGAGCGGTCAGCAGCGGCAGCACCTCCTCCTCCGAGGCCTTGACCGCCACCATCGCGCCGCCCTCCGGCAGCGCCTGCATCAGCCGGCCACGAGCCGCCACCAGCGCCACGGCGTCGTCCAGCGTCAGGACGCCCGCGACGTGGGCGGCCGCGATCTCTCCGATCGAGTGGCCCACCAGGAAGTCCGGACGGACCCCCCAGCTCTCCACCAGCCGGAACAGCGCCACCTCGACCGCGAACAGCGCCACCTGGGTGAACTCCGTCCGGGCGAGAACCGCGGCGTCCTCACCGAACACGGCCTCGCGCAGCGGCAGTTCGACCCGAGCGCAGACCGCGTCGAAGGCGTCCGCGAACACCGGGAAGGCCGCGTACAGCTCACGCCCCATGCCCGGACGCTGGCTGCCCTGCCCCGTGAAGAGGAACGCCGACTTCCCGCCGACCTCGCCCCGGGTGAGCCCCGGCAGGGACCCTCCCTCGGCGAGTTCTCCGAGCCCGCGCAGCACCGCCGCGCGGTCCGCGCCGGTGAGCACCGCGCGGTACTCGTGGGCGGCGCGCCCGGTCGCCAGCGAGTACGCGGCGTCGAGCAGCGTGACCTCCGGGTGGCCGGCCAGGTGGGACTGCAGGCGGCCGGCCTGCCGGCGCAGGGCCGACTCGGACCGGGCGGACAGCACCACCGGCAGGACCGGCGGCTCGACGGCGGCCCGGTCCTCCCCGGCTTCGGCCACCGGCTGGACGCCTTCCAGGATGACGTGGGCGTTGGTGCCGCTGAACCCGAAGGAGGAGACGCCCGCGCGGCGCGGGGCGCCGGTCTCCGGCCAGTCCCGCGACTGCGTCAGCAGCTCGACGGCGCCCGCCGACCAGTCGACGTGCGAGGTGGGCTCGTCGACGTGCAGGGTGCGCGGCAGCACGCCCTCCCGGATCGCCATCACCATCTTGATCACACCGCCGACACCGGCCGCCGCCTGGGTGTGGCCGATGTTGGACTTCAGCGAGCCGAGCCACAGCGGGTCCCCGCCGCGCTCCTGCCCGTAGGTGGCCAGCAGGGCCTGGGCCTCGATCGGGTCGCCGAGCACCGTGCCGGTGCCGTGCGCCTCGACCGCGTCCACCTCGCCGGCCGACAGCCCGGCACTGGCCAGCGCCGCGCGGATCACCCGCTGCTGCGCGGGGCCGTTCGGGGCGGTCAGGCCGTTGCTGGCACCGTCCTGGTTGATCGCGCTGCCGCGCACCACGGCGAGCACGGGGTGCCCGAGGCGCTCGGCGTCCGACAGCCGCTCCAGCAGCAGCACACCGGCGCCCTCGCCCCAGCCCGTACCGTCCGCGGCGCCCGCGAAGGACTTGCAGCGGCCGTCGGCGGCGAGGCCGCGCTGGCGGCTGAACTCCAGGAAGGCCCCCGGCAGCGACATCACGGTGACACCGCCGGCCAGGGCCAGCGAGCACTCGCCGCCGCGCAGCGCCTGCACGGCGAGGTGCAGGGCGACCAGCGAGGAGGAGCACGCGGTGTCCACCGTCACCGCCGGGCCCTCGAGACCGAAGGTGTACGCCAGCCGGCCCGAGACCACGGCGGCCGCGTTGCCGGTGCCGAGGAAGCCGTCGGCCTCCTGCGGCGCGCCGAGCAGCAGGGTCGCGTAGTCCTGGCCGTTGGAGCCGACGAACACGCCCGCCTGGCTGCCCTTCAGCGTGGCCGGGTCGATGCCGGCCCGCTCGAAGGCCTCCCAGGAGGTCTCCAGCAGCAGGCGCTGCTGCGGGTCCATCGCCACCGCCTCGCGCGGCGAGATGCCGAAGAACGCCGGGTCGAAGCGGTCGGCGTCGTGGACGAAGCCGCCGTGGCGGGCGTAGGAGGTGCCCGGGTGCTCCGGGTCCGGGTGGTACAGGGCGTCCAGGTCCCAGCCGCGGTCGGTCGGCATCTCGCCGACCGCGTCGGTGCCGGAGAGCACCAGCTGCCACAGCTCCTCGGGGGTGCGGACACCGCCCGGGTAGCGGCAGCTCATCGCGACGATCGCGATCGGGTCGTCCTGCGTCCCGGTGCCGTCGCCGGCGGCCGGACGGACGGCGGGCAGGGCCGACTGCGGCTCGGCTCCGACGAGTTCGGTCCGCAGGTGCTCGGCCAGGGCGAGCGGCGTCGGGTGGTCGAAGACCAGGGTCGCGGGCAGCCGCAGGCCGCTGGTCTCGGTGAGCCGGTTGCGCAGCTCGACCGCGGTCAGCGAGTCGAAGCCCAGCTCCTTGAACGCCCGGTCCTCCTCGACCCGGGTGGCCGAGGCGTGGCCGAGCACGGCGGCGGCCTCGGTCCGCACCAGGTCCAGCAGGTACTGGCGGCGCTCGCCCTCGGCGAGGCCGAGCAGGTGGGTGCGCAGGGTGCCCGCGGCGTCGGTGGCGGCCGGGTGGGAGCCGGCGGCCAGCGCCTCGCCCGCCTCGGCGATCCGGTCGAGCAGCGGGCGCGGACGGGCGGCGGCGAAGGCCGGCGCGAAGCGCGCCCAGTCGACGTCGGCCACGGTGAGCGCCGGCTCGTCCGAGCCGACCGCACCGGCCAGCGCGGCGATCGCCAGGTCGGGCGCGATCGGCGCCAGGCCGCGGCGGCGCAGCTGCTCGCCCGCCTCGCCGTCGGCCATGCCGCCGTCGGCCCAGGGGCCCCAGGCGACGGCCGTGGCGGCCAGGCCGCGGGCACGCCGCTGCTCGGCCAGGGCGTCCAGGTAGGCGTTGCCCGCCGCGTAGGCGCACTGGCCCGCGCTGCCCCAGGTGCCGGCGATCGAGGAGAAGAGGACGAAGGCGTCCAGTTCGGTGTCGCCGAGCAGCTCGTCCAGGTGCGCCGCACCGGCCACCTTGGCGGCCACGACCGCGGAGAACTCCGCGAGGCCGGTGGCGGCCAGCGGGGTGGTCTGGCCGACGCCCGCGGTGTGCACGACCGCGTCGACGGGGTGCTCGGCGAGCAGCGCCTCGACGGCCGTACGGTCGGCGACGTCGCAGGCGGCGACCGTCACCCGGGCGCCGAGGCCCTCCAGCTCCGCGCGCAGTTCGGCCGCGCCCGGGGCGTCCGGGCCGCGACGGCTGGTCAGCACCAGGTGCTCGGCGCCGTGCTCGGCCAGCCAGCGGGCGACCCGGGCGCCCAGGGCGCCGGTGCCGCCGGTGACCAGGACGGTGCCGCGCGGGTTCCAGCCCGCGCCCTCGGCGCGCTCGGCCCGGACGAGCCGGCGCACGAACACGCCCGAGGCGCGCACCGCCAGCTGGTCCTCGTCGGCCGGAGCGGCCAGGACGGCGGCCAGCCGGCCCTGCGCCCGCTCGTCCACCACCTCGGGCAGGTCGAGCAGACCGCCCCAGAGGGCGGGGTGCTCCAGCGCCGCCACCCGGCCGAGGCCCCAGACCTGGGCCTGCGCCGCGTCGCGCAGCCGGTCGGCGCGGCCGACCGAGACCGCGCCCGAGGTGGCCAGCCACAGCGGGGCGGTGAGCTCGGCGTCGGCGAGCGCCTGGATCAGGACCAGCGCCGACTCCGCGCTCGGCGCGAGCGCCAGCACACCGGCGGGGGCGGACGGCAGCTGCGCCACCAGGGCGGCCGCCTCCTCCCGCGACCGGGTGCCCGGCTCCAGCCGGTGCACCGCGGCGCCGTGGGCGGTCAGCGCCCGCTCGGCCGCCTCGACCAGGTCGGGGGCGGCGTCGCCGGGCACCAGCACCCAGGTGCCGGACAGCGTCGCGGCTCCCGTCGCGGCGGCCGTCGGCTGCCAGGTGACGCGGTAGCGCCAGCCGTCCACCGTGCGGTCGTCGCGATTGCGGCGGCGCCAGGAGGACAGCAGCGGCAGCAGGGGCAGCAGGTCGTCCTGCGGCCCGGTGCCGTCGACGGAGAGCGTCGCGGCCAGCGCCGCCACGTCCTCGCGCTCCACGGCGGACCAGAACTCGCTCTCGGCTCCGGAGAGTTCGGCGCGCTCGGTGCCCGCCTGCGGGGCCGCCGGGAGCGGCTCCGGCCAGTAGGCGTCCGGCTGGAAGGCGTACGTCGGCAGGGCGACCCGGTGGGCGCCGGTGCCGGCGAAGACCGCCTCCCAGTCGGGCCGGACGCCGCCCGTGTGGGCGGCGGCCAGGGCGGTGGCGACGGTCCGCGCCTCCGGGCGGCCGGCGCGCAGCGCGGTGGTGAACCGGGCCCGGGTGGACTCGCCCAGGCACTCCTGGGCCATCGCGGTGAGGACGCCGTCGGGGCCCAGCTCCAGGTAGGTGGTGACGCCCTGGGCCTCCAGGGTGCGCATCCCGTCGAGGAAGCGGACGGCCTCGCGGACGTGCCGCACCCAGTACTCGGGCGAGCACAGCTCCTCGGCGGTGGCCAGTTCACCGGTGACGTTGGAGACCACGGCGATCCGCGGCGCCGCGTAGGTCAGACCCTCGGCGACGGCCCGGAACTCCGCCAGCATGCCGTCCATCAGCGGGGAGTGGAAGGCGTGCGAGACGCTCAGCCGCTTGGTCTTCTCGAACTGACCGGCGATCGCGAGGACTTCGGACTCCTTGCCCGAAATCACCACGGAGGAAGGCCCGTTGACGGCCGCGATGCTCACCTGGGCGGTCAGCAGCGGCAGGACGTCCGCCTCGGCGGCCTTGACGGCCACCATCGCGCCGCCCTCCGGCAGCGCCTGCATCAGGCGGCCGCGAGCGGCGACCAGCGTGACGGCGTCGTCCAGCGTCAGGACACCCGCGACGTGCGCGGCCGTCAGCTCGCCGATCGAGTGACCGGCCAGGACGTCCGGACGGACCCCCCAGCTCTCGTACAGCCGGAACAGCGCCACCTCGACGGCGAACAGCGCGACCTGGGTGAACTCGGTGCGAGCGAGAACCGCGGCGTCGTCGCCGAACACGGCTTCGCGCAGCGGCAGTTCGACCCGGGCGCAGACCGCGTCGAAGGCCTCGGCGAACACCGGGAAGGCCTCGTACAGCTCACGCCCCATGCCAGGACGCTGGCTGCCCTGCCCCGTGAAGAGCACGGCGGACCTGCCGCCCCGGGCCCGGCCGCGCACCAGGTTGGGCGCGGTACGGCCCTCGGCCAGCGCCGCCAGCCCGTCGCGCAGTTCGGCGGCGTCGGCGCCGACCAGCACGGCCCGGTGCTCGTGGGCGGCCCGGGTGGTCGCCAGCGCGTAGCCGACGGACGCGGCGGTGTCGCCGTGGTCGGCGAGGTGCCGCTGGAGGCGGGCGGCCTGGTCGCGCAGGCTCTGCTCACTGCGGGCCGACAGCGGCCACAGCAGCATCCGCGGCTCGGCGCCGGCCGGGGTGACCGGCCGGGCCGCGGGCGCGGCCGGCTCGGCCGGGGCCTGCTCCAGGACGGTGTGGGCGTTGGTGCCGCTGACGCCGAAGGAGGAGACGGCCGCACGGCGCGGACGTCCGGTCTCCGGCCAGGGCCGGGCCTCGGTCAGCAGCTCGATCGCTCCGGCCGACCAGTCGACCTCGGGGGACGGCTCGTCCACGTGGAGGGTCTTGGGCAGCACCCCGTGCCGCATCGCCATGACCATCTTGATCACGCCGCCGACACCGGCCGCCGACTGGGTGTGGCCGATGTTGGACTTCAACGACCCCAGCCACAGCGGCTGGTCGTCGTCGCGGCCCCGGCCGTAGGTGGCCAGCAGGGCCTGGGCCTCGATCGGGTCGCCGAGCACCGTGCCGGTGCCGTGCGCCTCGACGGCGTCGACCTCGTCGGCGGACAGCCGGGCGGCCGCCAGGGCCTGGCGGATGACGCGCTGCTGGGCCGGGCCGTTGGGGGCGGTGAGCCCGTTGCTGGCACCGTCCTGGTTGATCGCGCTGCCGCGCACCACCGCGAGCACCGGGTGCCCGTTGCGGCGGGCGTCGGACAGCCGCTCCAGCAGGAGCAGGCCCGCGCCCTCCGCCCAGCCGGTGCCGTCGGCGCAGGCCGCGAAGGGCTTGCAGCGGCCGTCGGGCGCGAGGCCCTGCTGACGGCTGAACTCGACGAACAGGCCGGGGGTGGCCATCACGGTGGCGCCGCCGGCCAGGGCCAGCGAGCACTCGCCGTTGCGCAGCGCCTGGGCGGCCAGGTGCAGAGCCACCAGCGAGGAGGAGCACGCGGTGTCGACGGTCACCGCCGGGCCCTCGAGGCCGAAGGTGTAGGCGACGCGCCCGGACACCACGCTGGTCGAGGCACCCGTGAGCAGGTGACCCTCCAGCGCGGAGCCGGCCAGGATGTTGGTGTAGCCCTGGTAGGCCGCCCCGACGAACACGCCGGTCGAACTGCCGCGCAGCGCGCCCGGGTCGATCCCGGCCTGCTCGAACGCCTCCCACGAGGCCTCCAGCAGCAGCCGCTGCTGCGGGTCCATGGCGAGCGCCTCGCGCGGCGAGATCCCGAAGAAGCCCGCGTCGAACTCGCCCGCGCCGAGCAGGAACCCGCCCTCGCGGACGTAGCTGGTGCCGCTCTTGGTCCGGTCCTGGTCGTACAGGGCCTCGGTGTCCCAGCCGCGGTCGGCCGGGAACGGGCTGATGGCGTCGCCGCCCTCCGCGACCAGCTGCCACAGCTGCTCCGGGCTGCGCACCCCGCCGGGGAAGCGGCAGCTCATCGCCACGATGACGACCGGGTCGTCGGCGGCGGCGGCCGGGACGGGCAGCGGCGCCTGCACCGCGGGCTCCTCGCCCGCGAGTTCGGCCCGCAGGTACTCGGCCAGCGCCGCCGGGCTCGGGTGGTCGAAGACCAGGGTGGCCGGCAGCCGCAGGCCGGTGACCGCGTTGAGCCGGTTGCGCAGCTCGACCGCGGTCAGCGAGTCGAAGCCGAGCTCCTTGAACGCCCGGTCCGCGTCCACCTGTTCGGCGGTGGCGTGCCCGAGCGCGGTGGCCGCGTGGCCGCGGACCAGGTCGGTCAGCAGGCGCAGCTGCTCGGCGGTGGCGAGCCCGGACAGCTTGCGGGCCAGGCCGGACTTGGCCTCGCCGGCGCTGACGGCGGCCGCGGTACGGCGGCTCTTCGGCCGGACCAGCGCGCGCAGCAGCGGCGGCACGGTGCCCGCGCCGACCTGCTGGCGGATGGTGGCGAGGTCGAGCCTGGCGGGCATCAGCTGGGCCTCGTCGGTGCCCAGCGCCGCGTCGAACAGGGCGAGGCCGTCCTCGGAGGACAGCGCCCGCATGCCCGAGCGCGACATGCGCGTCACGTCGGCCTCGTCCAGGTGGCCGGTCATGCCGCTGCGCTCGGCCCAGAAGCCCCAGGTCAGGGCGTGGGCGGGCAGGCCCAGCGCGCGGCGGTGGTGGGCCAGCGCGTCGAGCAGCACGTTGGCCGCCGCGTAGTTGCCCTGCCCGGCGCCGCCGAAGGTGCCGGCGGCGGCGGAGAAGAGCACGAAGGCGGCGAGGTCGCTGCCGGCGGTGAGCTCGTGCAGGTTGAGCGCGCCGTCCACCTTGGGCCGGAGCACCTCCGTGACGCGCTCGGGGGTGAGCGCCGACACCACGCCGTCGTCCAGGACGCCGGCGGTGTGCACCACGGCGGTCAGCGGGTGCGCCGCCGGGACGGCGTCCAGCACCGCGGCCAGCGCGGCCCGGTCGGCGACGTCACAGGACGCCAGGGTGACCTCGGCACCAAACTCGCCCAGCTCGCGGGCGAGTTCACGCCCGGCCTCGGACTCGGCGGCCCGACGGCCGGTGAGCACCAGGTGCCGGATGCCGTACCGGGTCACCAGGTGGCGGGCCAGCAGCGCACCGAGGGTGCCGGTGCCACCGGTGATCAGGACGGTGCCGTCCCGGTCCGGGAGCGGCGGCATGGTCAGCACCAGCTTGCCGGTGTGCCGGGCCTGGCTGAGGAAGCGGAACGCCTCCGGCGCCTGCCGGATGTCCCAGGTCGCGATCGGCAGCAGCCGCAGCTCACCGCGCTCGAACAGGGCGACGATCTCCCGCAGCATCTCGCGGATCCGGTCCCGACCGGCCTCGACCAGGTCGAACGCCTGATAGCGCACACCCTCGTGGTCGGCCACGACCACCTGCGGGTCCCGCTTGTCGGTCTTGCCCATCTCCAGGAAGCGCCCGCCGCGCGGCAGCAGCCGCAGCGAGGCGTCGACGAACTCACCCGACAGGGAGTCCAGCACGACATCCATGCCGGCGCCGTCGGTGGCCGCCAGGAAAGCGCCCTCGAAGTCCAGGGTCCGGGAGTTGGCGATGTGCGCGTCGTCCAGACCCGAGGCCCGCAGGGCCTCCCACTTGCCCGGGCTCGCCGTACCGAACACCTCGGCACCCAGATGCCGCGCCAGCTGCACCGCCGCCATCCCGACACCACCGGCGGCGGCATGCACCAGCACCCGCTCACCCGCCCGCAGGCCGCCCACGTCCACCAGGCCGTAGTAGGCGGTCAGGAACACCACCGGCACGGAGGCGGCCTGAACGAAGGTCCAGCCCTCCGGGATCCGGGCCAGCAGGCGGTGGTCGACCACCGAGTACGGCGCGAACGAGCCGGAGAACAGACCCATCACCCGGTCGCCCGGGGCCAGGTCCGTCACCTCGGCGCCGACCTCCAGGACGACACCCGCGCCCTCGTTCCCCATGACCTGCTGGTCGGGGACCATACCCAGGGCGAGCACGACGTCACGGAAGTTGAGGCCGGAGGCGCGCAGCGCGACCCGCACCTCCCAGGCGCCGAGCGGGCGGAACTCCTCCGGGCAGGGCGCCAGGACGAGGTTCTCCAGGGTCCCCTCGGCCGTGACGTCCAGCCGCCAGGCCGGGTGCCCCACCGGGGGAACGAGCCGACCCGAGGTGCCCGGACGGGCCAGCCGGGGTGCGCGGACCGCGCCGGCCCGCACGGCCAGCTGCGGCTCGTCGGTGGCGAGCGCGGCGAGCACGGCCTCGGCGGCGCCGTCCGCGTCCGCCTCCTCGGCGTCGAGGCCGAGGTCGAGCAGGACGAAGCGGCCCGGGTTCTCCGACTGCGCGGAGCGGATCAGGCCCCACACCGGGGCGTACGCCAGGTCGGCGACGTCCTCGCCGGTGGCGGTGGCGACGGCACCACTCGTCACGAACACCAGCCGGGACTCGGCGAACCGGTCCTCGGCCAGCCAGGCCTGGGCGGCGGCCAGCGCCCCCAGCACGGCCGCGTGCGCGGCCTCGGCGGCCGGGAACGCGCCCGACCCGTCACCGGTCACACCGGCGGCCCGGCCGAGCGGCAGGAACACCAGCCCGGGGACGTCCTGCGCCCCGGCCAGCTCCGGCAGACCGGCGAAGATCTGCGCGGACCCGGCCAGGTCGCGCAGGACGGCCGGCAGCCCGGCCGCGTCCGAAGCGACCAGCGCACGGCTCACGGCGGCGCCGTCGACCGGCTCCGACCCGAGCAGCGCCCAGTCCAGGCGGAACAGCGCGTCACGCGGGGCACCCTGACCGGCGGCCACGCCGTCGGCGGAGACCTCGCGCAGCACCAGCGAGTCGATCGCCACGACCGGAGCACCGGTCTCGTCGACGGCCAGCAGCGTCACCGCGTCCGGCCCGGCAGCCGCGAGGCGCACCCGCACCCGGGCGGCACCGACGGCCGACAAACCGACGCCCGACCAGGAGAACGGCAGACGCGCCCGGCCGGTGTCCGCGAGCAGCTCGCCCAGCCCCACCGTGTGCAGCGCCGCGTCGAGCAGCGCCGGGTGCAGGCCGAACCGGCCGGCCTCCGACTGGACCTCCTGCGGCAGTTCGACCTCGGCGAGGACCTCGTCCCCGAGCCGCCAGGCGGCCCGCAGCCCCTGGAAGGCCGGGCCGTAGCCGTAGCCGGCGGCGGCCAGCCGCTCGTAGAAGCCCTCGACCGGCAGCTCGACGGCACCCTCCGGCGGCCAGACGGCCTCGATCCCGGCCGGGGCCTGCGCCTGGTCACCGGCAGCGACCAGACCGGTCGCGTGCCGCATCCACGGCTCGGAGGCGGCGGCGTCCTGCGGACGGGAGTGCAC
This sequence comes from Kitasatospora sp. NPDC048298, assembly GCF_043201465.1. Lineage (NCBI taxonomy): Bacteria > Bacillati > Actinomycetota > Actinomycetes > Kitasatosporales > Streptomycetaceae > Kitasatospora > Kitasatospora sp. NPDC048298. Next base: position 119,969 of record NZ_JBICYZ010000001.1, on the reverse strand, counting down.
CGACACCGGGCGGGCGCCCGAACCGTCGGCGGCACCCACCCACACCTGGACGGCCACCGCGCCGCGCTCCGGCAGCACCAGCGGCGCCTCCAGCGTCAGGTCCTCGATCCGGTCGCAGTCGACCTCGTCGCCCGCGCGGAACACCAGCTCGACGAACGCCGTCCCGGGCAGGATCACCGCGCCGCCCACGGCGTGGTCGGCCAGCCACGGGTGGCTCTGCACCGACAGCCGGCCGGTCAGCACCAGGCCCTCGCCCTCGGCTAGCACCACGGCCGCACCGAGCAGCGGGTGGTCGGCGGACTCCAGGCCCATCGCGGTCGCGTCGCCGATCCAGGAGCCGGCCAGCTTCGGCCAGAAGCGCTGCCGCTGGAAGGGGTAGGTGGGCAGGTCGATGCGGCTTGCGGCCGGGAACAGCGGGGCCCAGTCGACGGTGGCGCCGTTGGCCCAGGCCTCGGCGAGGGCGGTCAGGAAGCGCTCCCGGCCGCCCTGGTCACGGCGCAGGGTGCCCTGAACGCTCGCCTCGGCGTTGGCGGCGTCGACGGCCTCCTGGACGCCGACGGTCAGCACCGGGTGGGCGCTCACCTCGACGAACTGCGAGTGGCCGGACGCCAGAAGGGCCTCGATGGTGCTCGCGAACTCCACCGTCTGGCGCAGGTTGCGGTACCAGTAGGCGGCGTCCAGCGAAGCGCTGTCGATCAGTTCACCGGTGACGGTGGAGTGGAACGGGATCTCCGGCACACGGGGCGTGACCGGGGCCAGCAGCTCAGCAAGGCGGGCCTCGATGCGCTCGACGTGCGCCGAGTGCGAGGCATAGTCCACCGCGATGCGACGCGCCCGGATCTCCTGCGCGGTGCAGTACTCCATCAGCTCGTCGAGGGCACCGGCGTCGCCGGAAACGACCACCGAGCTGGGGCCGTTGACGGCCGCGATCGAGATTCCCTCGCGGCCCTCCAGGAGTTCACGCACCTGCTCGGCGGGCAGCGGGACGGACACCATGCCACCCAGGCCCGAGAGCTCGATGATCGCCTGGCTGCGCAGCGCCACCACCAGCGCCGCGTCCTCCAGCGACAGCGCACCGGAGACGGCAGCGGCGGCGATCTCGCCCTGCGAGTGCCCCACCACCGCCGACGGCTCCACACCGTACGAACGCCACAGAGCAGCCAGCGAGACCATCACGGCGAACAGCACCGGCTGGACCACGTCCACCCGCTCCATCCACCCGCCGTCCTCACCCGCGACGACGTCCAGCAGATCCCAATCCACATGCGGCGCAAGAGCGCTCGCGCACTCCTCCATCCGGGAACGGAACACCGGCTCATCCGCCAGCAGTTCCCGGGCCATGCCCAGCCACTGCGAACCCTGCCCCGGGAACACGAACACCGGCCCACCGGTCGTCCGGGCCGTGCCCTGGACCAGCTGAGCCACCTGCTCACCGTCGGCGAGCGCGGCGAGACCGGCGAACAGGTCCGCCTCCTCCGCGCCGACGACCACCGCGCGGTGCTCGAACACCGAACGGGCCGTGGCCAGCACGCCGGCGACCGCGGCCGGATCGAGGGACTCCCCGGCGGCCGCGCTCTGCGTGAGGTGCACCGCCAGGCGGCGGGCCTGGTCGCGCAGCGCGGCCTCGGTGTGCCCGGAGAGCACCCAGGGCAGCGGGCCCGCGGTCCCGTCGGCGGGCGCCGACTCGGCCGGGGAGGCCGCGGGCGCCTGCTCGATGATGGTGTGGGCGTTGGTGCCGCTCATGCCGAAGGAGGAGACGGCCGCACGACGCGGACGGCCGCGCTCCGGCCAGTCCCGGGCCTCGGTCAGCAGCTCGACCGCGCCCGAGGCCCAGTCGACGTGCGGGGTGGGCTCGTCCACGTGCAGGGTCTTGGGCAGCACCCCGTTGCGGATCGCCATGACCATCTTGATGATGCCGCCGACGCCGGAGGCGGCCTGGGTGTGGCCGATGTTCGACTTCAACGAGCCGAGCCAGAGCGGCTCTTCGGTGTGCTCCTGACCGTAGGTGGCGAGCAGCGCCTGGGCCTCGATCGGGTCGCCGAGGGTGGTGCCGGTGCCGTGCGCCTCGACGGCGTCGACCTCGGCGGCGGTCAGCCCGGCGTCGGCCAGGGCCTGCCGGATGACGCGCTGCTGGGCCGGGCCGTTGGGCGCGGTGAGGCCGTTGCTGGCGCCGTCCTGGTTGATCGCGCTGCCACGGATCACCGCGAGCACCTGGTGCCCATTGCGCTCGGCGTCGGAGAGGCGCTCCAGCAGGAGCATGCCCGCGCCCTCGCCCCAGCCGGTGCCGTCGGCGGCGGCCGCGAAGGCCTTGCAGCGGCCGTCCGAGGCCAGCGCCCGCTGGCGGCTGAACTCCACGAAGGTGCCCGGGGTGGACATCACGACCACACCACCGGCCAGCGCCATCGAGCACTCGCCGCTGCGCAGCGACTGCACGGCGAGGTGCAGGGCGACCAGCGAGGAGGAGCACGCGGTGTCCACCGTCACCGCCGGGCCCTCAAGCCCGAAGGTGTAGGCGAGACGCCCGGAGACCACGCTGGCCGCGTTGCTGGTGGCCAGGTAGCCGTCGGTACCCTGCGGGCTGGCCATCAGCAGGCTCGCGTAGTCCTGGCTGTTGGTGCCGGCGAAGACGCCGGTCCGGGTACCGCGCGCCGCGTCGGGGGTGATACCGGCGCGCTCGAAGGCCTCCCAGGTGGTCTCCAGCAGCAGACGCTGCTGCGGGTCCATGGCGAGGGCCTCGCGCGGGTTGATCCCGAAGAAGCCGGGGTCGAACTCGCCGACGCCGTCGAGGAATCCACCCTGGTCGGCGTAGGAGGTGCCGGGGTTCGCCGGGTCCGGGTCGTACAGGGCGTCCAGGTCCCAACCACGGTCGGCCGGCATGCCGCCGACGGCGTCGCGGCCCTCGGCGACCAGTCGCCACAGGTCCTCGGGGCTGCTCACGCCGCCTGGGTAGCGGCAGGCCATCGCGACGATCGCGATCGGCTCGTCGTCCACGGCCGTCGTACGCACCGGGAGGTTTTCCACCGTGCCCACGGTGCCCAGGAGTTCGGCACCGATGTGGGAAGCGAGCGCGGCGGCGGTCGGGTGGTCGAAGACCAGGGTCGCGGGCAGCCGCAGACCGGTGGCCGTGTTGAGGCGGTTGCGCAGCTCGACGGCGGTCAGCGAGTCGAAGCCCAGCTCCTTGAACGCCCGACCCGCCTCGACCGCACCGGCGGAGGCGTGCCCCAGGACGGCGGCGGCCTCGGTGCGGACCAACTCGACCAGCAGGCGGTCGCGTTCGGCCTGCGGCCGGCCGGACAGCCGGTCCCGCAGCTCGTTCGCCGGGCCGCCCGGGGTGGCCCCGCCGGCCTCGGTCTCGGCCAGCGCCCGGACCACGTCCGGGAGTTCGGCGATCAGCGGGCGCGGGCGGGCGGCGGTGAAGGCCGGGGCGAACCGCGACCAGTCCACGTCCGCGACGGTCACCGTCGCGTCGCTGCCCTCCACGGCCTGTGCCAGCGCGGCGACCGCCGGAGCCGGAGCCATCGGCAGCAGACCACGCCGACGCAGGTGGGCCTCGTTGTCGCCCTGGGCGGCCATACCGCCCTCGGCCCACGGACCCCAGGACACCGCCGTGGCAGCCAGGCCACGCGAACGGCGCTGCTCGGCCAGGGCGTCCAGGTAGGCGTTGGCGGCCGCGTAGGCGGCCTGGCCGCCACTGCCCCAGACACCGGCGATGGAGGAGAAGAGGACGAAGGCGTCCAGCTCGGTGTCCCCGAGCAGCTCGTCCAGGTGTGCCGCACCGTCCACCTTCGCGGCCAGGACCTCGGCGAACTCCTCCACCGTGGTCGTGCCCAGCGGCGTCGCGCGGTCCACACCGGCGGCGTGGACGACGGCGGTGAAGGCGTGCTCGGCGAGCAGCGCCTCGACGGCCGCACGGTCGGCGACATCACACGCGGCAATGGTGATGCTGGCACCGAGAGCGGTCAGCTCCTCGCGCAGCTCCACCGCGCCCGGGGCCTCCAGGCCACGGCGACTGGTGAGCACCACGTGCTCCGCACCACCACCCGCCAGCCAACGGGCGACGCGGGCGCCGAGGGCGCCGGTGCCGCCGGTGACCAGGACGGTGCCGCGCGGGCTCCAGCCCGTTCCCTCGGCACGCTCGGCCCGGACGAGTCGGCGTACGAACGCGCCGTTCGCGCGCACCGCGACCTGGTCCTCGTCGCCGAGGCCGGCGAGCACGGCGGCCAGTCGGCCCTGGGCCCGCTCGTCCAGCACCTCGGGCAGGTCGACCAGACCGCCCCAGCCCTGCGGGTGTTCCAGGCCGAGCACCCGGCCCAGACCCCAGACCTGCGCCTGGGACGCGTCGCGCATCCGGTCGGCGCGGCCGATGGTGACCGCACCCCCGGTCAGCAGCCAGAGCGGCGCCTCGACGCCCGCGTCGGCGAGCGCCTGGACCGTGACCAGCGTCGACAGCACGGTGTCCGCCACGACGACAGCACCGGCCAGATCCTCGACCTCGGTGACGGCCAGGCCGATCCGGACGGACAGCTCCTCGCGGTCCGGCACGCCCGCACCGATCTCCACCGGCAGGACAGCGGCCCCGTGACCGGACAGCGCGGCAACCACACCCGCCGACTCGGCGCCGGCCGGGACCAGCACCAGCCAGGTCCCGCCCAGAACGGCCGGCTGCCCGCCGACACCCGCGACCGGCTTCCACGTCACGCGGTAACGCCAGCCCTCGGCCGCCGACTCCTCCTGCCGCTTGCGACGCCAGGACGACAGCGCGGGCAGCAGCGCATCCGCACTGTCCTCCCGACGCACATCGAGCGTCGACAGGAACGTGTCCAGATCCCCCGCGTCGACCGCGTCCCAGAACCGGGCCTCGGCCGCGCTCAGCGCGACCGCCCCCTCCGACACGACCTCACGTGCGGTGACCTGCGGCCAGTAACGCTGCCGCTGGAAGGCATACGTCGGCAGCTCGACCCGGCGCGCACCCGCACCGGCGAACACACCCTTCCAGTCCACGACGACACCGTGGACGTGAACGGTCGCAAGCGCCGTCAGCGCGGTCTGCGCCTCCGGGCGCTCGGCACGCAGCGCCGGAGTGAACACACCCTGCTCGACGCACTCCTGGCCCATGGCCGACAGCACACCGTCCGGGCCCAGCTCGACAAAGGTGGTGACACCCTCGGCCTCGAGGGCCCGCATGCCGTCCAGGAAACGGACGGCCTGGCGCACGTGGCGCACCCAGTACTCGGGCGAGCACAGCTCCTCCGCCGTGGCCAGCTCACCGGTCACGTTGGACACGACCGGGAGGACCGGCGCGGCGTAGCTCAGGCCCTCGGCGACGGCCCGGAACTCCGCCAGCATGCCGTCCATCAGCGGCGAGTGGAACGCGTGGCTGACGTGCAGCCGCTTGGTCTTCTCGAACTGCCCGGCGATCGCCAGCACTTCGGCCTCGTCGCCCGAAATCACGACGGAGGTCGGGCCGTTGATCGCCGCGATGCTCACCTGGGCGGTCAGCAGCGGCAGGACGTCGGCCTCGGCCGCCTTGACCGCCACCATCGCGCCGCCCTCCGGCAGCGCCTGCATCAGCCGACCACGAGCGGACACCAGGGCGACGGCGTCATCGAGCGACAGGACGCCCGCGACGTGCGCGGCCGCGATCTCACCGATCGAGTGGCCCACCAGGAAGTCCGGGCGCACCCCCCAGCTCTCGAACAGGCGGAACAGCGCCACCTCGACGGCGAACAGCGCCAGCTGGGTGTACTCGGTGCGCGCGAGAACCGCGGCGTCCTCACCGAACACCACCTCACGCAGCGGCAGTTCGGCCCGTGCGCAGACCGCGTCAAAGGCGTCCGCGAACACCGGGTAGGTGTCGTACAGCTCACGCCCCATGCCCGGACGCTGGCTCCCCTGTCCCGTGAACAGGAACGCCGTCCGCCCGGCACCCGCCGTGCCCGTGAGCAGTCCGGCAGCGGAGCGGCCCTCGGCCAGTGCCGCCAGGCCCTCGCGCAGACCGGCCTGGTCACCGGCCGTCACCGCGGCCCGGTGCTCCAGCGCGGCACGGGTGGTGGCCAGCGAGAAGCCGACCTCGGCGGGCGACAGGTCGCCGGCCTCGTTCAGCACGGCCAGCAGTCGGCCGGCCTGCGCCCGGAGCGCCTCCGGGCTGCCCGCCGACAGCACCCACGGCGCCACCGGACCGGCCTCGTCGGCGATCTCCCGGACGGCCGGGGAGGCCGCGGGCGCCTGCTCGATGATGGTGTGGGCGTTGGTGCCGCTCATGCCGAAGGAGGAGACGGCCGCGCGACGCGGACGTCCGCGCTCCGGCCAGTCCCGGGCCTCGGTCAGCAGCTCGACCGCGCCGGAGGCCCAGTCGACCTCGGGGGTCGGCTCGTCGACGTGGAGGGTCTGCGGCAGCACGCCGTGCTGCATCGCCATGACCATCTTGATGATGCCGCCGACGCCGGAGGCGGCCTGGGTGTGGCCGATGTTGGACTTGAGGGAGCCGAGCCACAGCGGGTCCCTGCTGCGTTCCTGCCCGTACGTCGCCAGCAGCGCCTGCGCCTCGATCGGGTCACCCAGCCGGGTGCCCGTGCCGTGTGCCTCGACGGCGTCGATCTCGTCGGCGGTCAGCCCGGCGTCGGCCAGGGCCTGCCGGATGACACGCTGCTGCGCGGGGCCGTTCGGGGCGGTGAGGCCGTTGCTCGCACCGTCCTGGTTGATCGCCGAACCGCGCACGACCGCCAGCACGCGGTGCCCGTTGCGCTCGGCGTCCGACAGACGCTCCAGCAGCAGCACACCGGCGCCCTCGCCCCAGCCCGTACCGTCGGCGGCGGCCGCGAAGGCCTTGCAGCGGCCGTCCGAGGCCAGTCCGCGCTGGCGGCTGAACTCCACGAAGGTGCCCGGGGTGGACATCACGACCACACCACCGGCCAGCGCCATCGAGCACTCGCCACTGCGCAGCGCCTGGACCGCCCAGTGCAGGGCGACCAGCGACGACGAGCACGCCGTGTCGACGGTCGCCGCCGGGCCCTCAAGACCGAAGGTGTACGCCAGACGCCCGGAGACCACGCTGGCCGCATTGCCCGTCGCCAGGTAGCCGTCCGCGTCCTGGGTGAGCGCGAGCAGAAGTCCGGCGTAGTCCTGGCTGTTGGAGCCCATGAAGACACCGGTCCGGCTGCCTCGCGCGGACGCCGGGTCGATGCCCGCCCGCTCGAAGGCCTCCCAGGTGGTCTCCAGCAGCAGACGCTGCTGCGGGTCCATGGCGAGGGCCTCGCGCGGGTTGATCCCGAAGAAGGCGGAGTCGAACTCGCCGACGCCGTCGAGGAATCCACCCTGGTCGGCGTAGGAGGTGCCGGGGTTCGCCGGGTCCGGGTCGTAGAGCGCGTCGAGGTCCCAGCCGCGGTCGGCCGGCATGCCGCCGACGGCGTCGCGGCCCTCGGCGACCAGTCGCCACAGGTCCTCGGGCGAGGCGACGCCGCCCGGGTAGCGGCAGGCCATCGCGACGATCGCGATCGGCTCGTCGTCCACGGCCGTCGTACGCACCGGGAGGTTTTCCACCGTGCCCACGGTGCCCAGGAGTTCGGCACCGATGTGGGAAGCGAGCGCGGCGGCGGTCGGGTGGTCGAAGACCAGGGTCGCGGGCAGCCGCAGACCGGTGGCCGCGTTGAGGCGGTTGCGCAGCTCGACGGCGGTCAGCGAGTCGAAGCCCAGCTCCTTGAACGCCCGACCCGCCTCGACCGCACCGGCGCCGTGGTGCCCGAGCACCGCCGCCGCCTCGGTCCGGACGAGGTCCAGCAGAACGCGCTCACGCTCGGCCGGGGTGAGCGCCAGCAGGCGCTGGACCAGGCCGTTGCCCTCAACCTCCGACCGGCCCGACGCCACGGCGGCGCCCACGAGGGCGCGCTGGACGTCCGGGAGTTCGGCGATCAGCGGGCGCGGGCGGGCGGCGGTGAAGGCCGGGGCGAACCGCGACCAGTCCACATCCGCGACGGTCACCGTCGCGTCGCTGCCGTCCACGGCCTGCGCCAGCGCCGCGACCGCCGGAGCCGGAGCCATCGGCAGCAGACCACGCCGACGCAGCTGGGTCTCGTTGTCGCCCTGAACGGCCATACCGCCCTCGGCCCACGGACCCCAGGACACCGCCGTGGCAGCCAGGCCACGCGAACGGCGCTGCTCGGCCAGGGCGTCCAGGTAGGCGTTGGCGGCAGCGTAGGCGGACTGCCCACCACTGCCCCAGATGCCGGAGATCGAGGAGAAGAGGACGAAGGCGTCCAGCTCGGTGTCGCCCAGCAGCTCGTCCAGGTGTGCCGCACCGTCCACCTTGGCGACCAGGACCTCGGCGAACTCCTCCACCGTGGTCGTGCCCAGCGGGGTCGGACGGTCCACACCGGCGGCGTGGACGACGGCGGTGAAGGCGTGCTCGGCGAGCAGCGCCGCAACGGCCGCACGGTCGGCGACATCACACGCGGCGATCGTCACCTCGGCGCCAAGGCTCCGCAGCTCCTCGCGCAGCTCCACCGCACCCGGGGCGTCCAGGCCCCGGCGGCTGGTGAGCACCACGTGCTCAGCACCACCACCCGCCAGCCAACGGGCCACATGTGCACCCAGCGCACCCGTACCACCCGTCACCAGAACAGTGCCACGCGGCGCCCACGCAGAGACAGCACCCGGCACCCGGACCAGCCGGCGCACGAACACACCACTCGCCCGCACCGCGAGCTGGTCCTCGTCGCCGAGGCCGGCCAGCACGGCGGCCAGGCGGCCCTGCGCCCGCTCGTCCAACACCTCCGGCAGGTCGACCAGACCGCCCCAGCCCTGCGGGTACTCCAGGCCGACCACTCGACCCAGACCCCACACCTGCGCCTGGGACGCCTCACGCAGCGCATCCGCACGACCCGTCGACACCGCACCGTTGGTCAGCAGCCAGAGCGGGGCCTCGACGCCCGCGTCGGCGAGCGCCTGGACCGTGACCAGCGTCGACTGGACGGTGTCCGCCACGACGACGGCACCGGCCAGGTCCTCGACCTCGGTGACGGCCAGGCCGATCCGGGCGGACAGCTCCTCGCGGTCCGGCACGCCGGCACCGGTCTCCACCGGCAGGACAGCGGCCCCGTGACCGGACAGCGCGGCAACCACGCCCGCCGACTCGGCGCCGGCGGGAACCAGCACCAGCCAGGTCCCGCCCAGGATGGCTCCCCCGACACCCGCGACCGGCTTCCACGTCACGCGGTAACGCCAGCCCTCGGCCGCCGACTCCTCCTGCCGCTTGCGACGCCAGGACGACAGCGCGGGCAGCAGCGCATCCGCGCTGTCCTCCCGACGCACATCGAGCGTCGACAGGAACGTGTCCAGATCCCCCGCGTCGACCGCGTCCCAGAACCGGGCCTCGGCCGCGCTCAGCGCGACCGCCCCCTCCGACACGACCTCACGTGCGGTGACCTGCGGCCAGTAACGCTGCCGCTGGAAGGCATACGTCGGCAGCTCGACCCGGCGCGCACCCGCGCCGGCGAACACACCCTTCCAGTCCACGACGACACCGTGGACGTGAACGGTCGCAAGCGCCGTCAGCGCGGTCTGCGCCTCCGGGCGCTCGGCGCGCAGCGACGGGGTGAACACACCCTGCTCGACGCACTCCTGGCCCATAGCCGACAGCACACCGTCCGGGCCGAGCTCGACGAAGGTGGTGACACCCTCGGCCTCGAGGGTGCGCATGCCGTCGGCGAAGCGAACCGCCTGACGGACGTGGCGCACCCAGTACTCGGGCGAGCACAGCTCCTCCGCCGTCGCGACCGCACCGGTCACGTTGGAGACCACGGCGATCTGCGGCGCCGAGTAGGTCAGGCCCTCCGCCACCCGGCGGAAGTCGTCCAGCATGCCGTCCATCAAGGGCGAGTGGAAGGCATGCGAGACCTGGAGCTGCTTCGACTTCTCGAACTGGCCAGCGATAGCCCGGACTTCAGCCTCGTCGCCCGAAATCACCACGGAGGTCGGGCCGTTGATCGCCGCGATGCTCACGTTCTCGGTCAGCAGCGGCAGGACGTCGGCCTCGGCCGCCTTGACCGCCACCATCGCGCCGCCCTCGGGCAGCGCCTGCATCAGCCGGCCGCGAGCGGCAACCAGCGCCACCGCGTCGTCCAGCGACAGCACGCCAGCGACATGCGCGGCCGCCAGCTCACCGATCGAGTGGCCCACCAGGAAGTCCGGGCGCACCCCCCAGCTCTCGAACAGACGGAACAGCGCGGTCTCCACCGCGAACAGCGCCAGCTGCGTGAACTCCGTACGGGCCAGGACGTCCGCGTTCTCGCCGAACACGGCCTCCCGCAGCGGCAGTTCAACGCGCGCACACACCGCGTCAAAGGCGTCCGCGAACACCGGGAAGGCGTCGTACAGCTCCCGGCCCATGCCCGGACGCTGGCTCCCCTGCCCAGTGAACAGGAACGCCGTCCGCCCGGCACCCGCCGTGCCCGTGACCAGCCCGGCGGCCGTACCGCCCTCGGCCAGCGCCGCCAGACCGCCCCGGAGCGAGGCGAGGTCCTCCGCGACCACTGCCGCCCGGTGCTCCAGCGCGGCACGCGTGGTGGCCAGCGAGAAGCCGACCTCGGCGGGCGACAGGTCGCCGGCCTCCTCCAGCGCCGACAGCAGTCGGCCGGCCTGCGCCCGGAGCGCCTCCGGGCTGCCCGCCGACAGCACCCACGGCGCCACCGGACCGGTCTCGTCGGCCGGGGCCTCGGCCTGCGGCGCCTCGACCGCCGCCGGGGCCTGCTCGATGATGACGTGCGCGTTGGTGCCGCTCATGCCGAAGGACGACACACCCGCACGGCGCGGCGCGCCGGTCTCGGGCCACGACCGGGCCTCGGTCAGCAGCTCGACCGCGCCGGAGGCCCAGTCGACCTCGGGGGTCGGCTCGTCCACGTGCAGGGTCTGCGGCAGCAGCCCCTCCCGCATCGCCATGACCATCTTGATGATCCCGGCGACGCCGGCGGCGGCCTGGGTGTGGCCGATGTTGGACTTCAACGAGCCCAGCCAGAGCGGCTCTTCGGCGCGCTCCTGCCCGTACGTCGCCAGCAGCGCCTGCGCCTCGATCGGGTCACCCAGCCGGGTGCCGGTGCCGTGCGCCTCGACCGCGTCGACCTCGTCGGCGGACAGCCCGGCGCTGGCCAGCGCCGCGCGGATGACCCGCTGCTGGGACGGACCGTTGGGGGCGGTGAGGCCGTTGCTGGCACCGTCCTGGTTGATCGCCGAACCGCGCACGACCGCGAGCACCGGGTGCCCGTTGCGCTGCGCGTCCGACAGACGCTCCAGCAGCAGGACGCCCGCGCCCTCGCCCCAGCCGGTGCCGTCGGCGGCGGCGGCGAAGGCCTTGCAGCGGCCGTCCGTCGCCAGGCCGCGCTGGCGGCTGAACTCCACGAAGGTGCCCGGGGTGGACATCACGACCACACCACCGGCCAGCGCCATCGAGCACTCACCGCTGCGCAGCGCCTGCACGGCGAAGTGCAGGGCGACCAGCGAGGACGAGCACGCCGTGTCGACGGTCGCCGCCGGGCCCTCAAGACCGAAGGTGTACGCCAGACGCCCGGAGACCACGCTGGCCGCGTTGCCGGTCGCGAGGTAGCCGTCCGCGTCCTGGGTGAGCGCGAGCAGCAGCGCGGCGTAGTCCTGGCTGTTGGAGCCCATGAAGACACCGGTCCGGCTGCCCCGCGCGGACGCCGGGTCGATGCCGGCGCGCTCGAAGGCCTCCCAGGTGGTCTCCAACAGCAGACGCTGCTGCGGGTCCATCGCCAGCGCCTCGCGCGGGCTGATGCCGAAGAACGACGGGTCGAACTCGCCCGCGCCGTCGAGGAATCCGCCGTCACGGGCGTAGGAGGTCCCGAGGTTCGCCGGGTCCGGGTCGTAGAGCGCGTCGAGGTCCCAGCCGCGGTCGGTCGGGAATCCGCCGACGGCGTCGCGGCCCTCGGCGACCAGTCGCCACAGGTCCTCGGGCGACTGGACGCCGCCGGGCAGGCGGCAGCTCATCGCGACGATGGCGATCGGCTCGTCGGCAGCGAAGACGGCGGTCGGGGCGTCGGACTGCTCCTGGGAGCCCAGGAGTTCGGCCAGCAGGTGCTCGGCGACGACGGTGGCGTTCGGGTAGTCGAACACCAGGGAGGCGGGCAGCCGCAGGCCGGTGACCGCGTTCAGGTTGTTGCGCAGCTCGACGGCGGTCAGCGAGTCGAAGCCCAGCTCGCGGAAGGCCTTGGCCGGCTCGACGGCTCCGGCGCCCTGGTGCCCGAGCACCGAGGCGGCCTCGGTCCGGACCAGGTCCAGCAGGGCGCGCTCACGCTCGGCCGGGGTGAGCGCCCGCAGGCGCTGGACCAGGCCGTTGCCCTCCCCGTCCGGCTGGGCCGACGGCGCGGCACCGGTCAGGGCTCGCTGCACCTCGGGCAGGTCGCCGATCAGCGGACGCGGGCGGGCCACGGTGAAGCCGGGGACGAACAGCGCCCAGTCGACGTCGGCCACCACCACGGCGGGCTCGTCCTCGGCGGCGGCGGCGGCGGCCAGCGCGGCAACCGCCTGCGCGGGCGGCAGCACCGGCAGGCCGCGGCGGCGCAGGCGGTCCTCCGCCTCGGCCTCGACCATGCCGCCGTCGGCCCAGGGGCCCCAGGCGACGGCGGTGGCGGCCAGGCCACGGGCACGGCGCTGCTCGGCGAGGGCGTCCAGGTGGGCATTGGCGGCCGCGTAGGCGGCCTGGCCGCCACTGCCCCAGACACCCGCGATGGAGGAGAAGAGGACGAAGGCGTCCAGCTCGGTGTCGCCGAGCAGCTCGTCGAGGTGCGCCGCACCGTCGACCTTCGCGCGGAGCGCGTCGGTGAAGGCGGGCAGGTCGGTGTCGGCGATCGTGCCCCCGTCCGCCACACCGGCGGCGTGGACGACAGCGGTGAAGGCGTGCTCGGCGAGCAGCGCCGCAACGGCCGCACGGTCGGCGACATCACACGCGGCAATGGTGATGCTGGCGCCGAGAGCGGTCAGCTCCTCGCGCAGCTCCACCGCACCCGGGGCGTCCAGGCCCCGGCGGCTGGTGAGCACCACGTGCTCAGCACCACCACCCGCCAGCCAACGGGCCACATGCGCACCCAGCGCACCCGTACCACCCGTCACCAGAACAGTGCCACGCGGCGCCCACACGGAGGCAGCACCCGGCACCCGGACCAGGCGACGCACGAACACACCGCTCGCCCGCACGGCGAGCTGGTCCTCGTCGCCCAGGCCGGCCAGCACGGCGGCCAGGCGGCCCTGCGCCCGCTCGTCCAGCACCTCCGGCAGGTCGACCAGACCGCCCCAACGCTCCGGGTGCTCCAGCGCGACGACCCGGCCCAGACCCCACACCTGCGCCTGCGCCGCGTCACGCAGCGCATCCGCACGGCCCGTGGACACGGCGCCGCCGGTCGCCAGCCACAACGGCGCACCGACACCGGCGTCACCGAGAGCCTGCACCAGCGTCAGCGCGACACCCGCGTCCGACACCACACCCAGCACACCCGCCACCGGGGCGCCGGCAGCCGCAGTCACCGCAGCCGCCAGCTCCCCGCGCGACAGCCCGGCCGAACCCACCAGCCGCACCGACACACCACGACCCGACAACGCCCCCGCACACGCCACCACCGACGCGGCCGAAACGTCCTCCGCCACCACCAGCCACGCACCGGACGGAACGGCGGAACCGAGCTCGGTCACCGGCTTCCACTGGACGCGGTAGCGCCAGCCGTCGACGGTGTGGCGCTCACGGCGGCGACGCCGCCAGGAGGAGAGTGCGGGCAGCACGGTGCCGAGGGAGGAGCGGACGCCCTGCTCGGCGTCGTCCACCTCCAGGGCCTCGGCCAGCGCGCCGAGGTCCTCGCGTTCCACGGCCTCCCAAAAGACCGCGCTGTCGAAGACGTCCCCGGCGGGCCCGTCGAGGCCCGGACGCGCCACGAGGCTGAGGTCGGGCCAGTAGGTCTCCTGCTGGAAGGCGTACGTCGGCAGGTCGACGCGCACGGCGCCGGTGCCGGCGAAGACGGCGCTCCAGTCGACGGCCGAGCCGTGGACGTGGGCGGCGGCCAGGGCGGTCAGCGCGGTCTGCGCCTCACCCCGTCCGGTGCGCAGGGCGGCGGCGAAGGCCGCGGCGCCGGTCAGGCACTCCTGGGCCATGGCGGTGAGGACACCGTCCGGGCCCAGCTCGACGAAGGTGCTGACGCCCTGGGCCTCCAGGGTCCGCATGCCGTCGGCGAAGCGAACGGCCTCGCGGACGTGGCGCACCCAGTACTCGGGCGAGCACAGCTCCTCGGCGGTGGCGACCGAACCGGTCACGTTGGACACCACCGGGATGACCGGCTCGGCGTAGTTCAGGCCCTCGGCGACGGCCCGGAACTCCTCCAACATGCCGTCCATCAGCGGCGAGTGGAAGGCGTGCGAGACGCTGAGACGCTTGGTCTTCTCGAACTGCCCGGCGATGGCGAGGACTTCATCCTCGTCGCCGGAAATCACCACGGAGGTCGGGCCGTTGACGGCGGCGATGCTCACCTGGGCGGTCAGCAGCGGCAGGATCTCGGCCTCGGCGGCCTTGACCGCCACCATCGCGCCGCCCTCCGGCAGCGCCTGCATCAGCCGACCGCGAGCCGCGACCAGGGTGACGGCGTCGTCCAGCGACAGCACGCCCGCGACGTGGGCGGCCGCGATCTCACCGATCGAGTGGCCCACCAGGACGTCCGGACGGACCCCCCAGCTCTCGTACAGCCGGAACAGTGCGGTCTCGATCGCGAACAGCGCCGGCTGGGTGTACTCGGTACGGGCGAGAACGTCGGCGTCCTCACCGAACACGGCCTCGCGCAGCGGCAGTTCGACCCGCGCGCAGACCGCGTCGAAGGCGTCCGCGAACACCGGGTAGGCCTCGTACAGCTCACGCCCCATGCCCGGACGCTGGCTCCCCTGTCCCGTGAACAGGAACGCCAGCTTGCCGCCCGAGGCGGCACCGGTCACCAGCCCGGCGGCCGTGCCGCCCTCGGCCAGTGCCTCGACGGCGGCCAGCAGCTCGGCCGGGCCGTCCACGACCACGGCCGCCCGGTGCTCGAAGGCGGCCCGGGAGGTCGCGAGCGAGTACGCGAGGTCGGCGGCCGGCACGTCCGACCGGGTGCGCAGGTGGGCGGCCAGGCGGCGGGCCTGGGCGCGCAGGGCGTCGGGGGTGCGGCCCGACAGGACGACCGGCAGGTCGGCGGCCGGGGCCGGAACGGCCTCGCGGGCCGGCGCCTCGGTGTCCGCCGGGGCCTGCTCGATGAGGACGTGGGCGTTGGTGCCGGAGACGCCGAAGGAGGAGACGCCGGCCCGGCGGGGTTCGCCGGTCTCGGGCCAGTCCCGCGACTCCGTCAGCAGCTCGACGGCGCCGGAGGTCCAGTCGATGTGCGGGGACGGCTCGTCGACGTGCAGGGTCTGCGGGAGCACGCCGGCGCGGATCGCCATGACCATCTTGATCACGCCGCCGACGCCGGATGCGGCCTGGGTGTGGCCGATGTTGGACTTCAGCGAGCCCAGCCAGAGCGGGCGGTCGCCGCCGCGCTCCTGGCCGTAGGTGGCGAGCAGCGCCTGGGCCTCGATCGGGTCGCCGAGCACCGTGCCGGTGCCGTGCGCCTCGACGGCGTCGACCTGGTCGGCCGTCAGGCCGGCGCCGGCCAGCGCCTGGCGGATGACCCGCTGCTGCGCGGGGCCGTTCGGGGCGGTGAGGCCGTTGCTGGCACCGTCCTGGTTGATCGCCGAACCGCGGACGACCGCCAGCACCGGGTGCCCGAGGCGCTGAGCGTCCGACAGCCGCTCGACCAGCAGCACGCCGACGCCCTCGCCCCAGCCGGTGCCGTCCGCGGCGCCCGCGAAGGACTTGCAGCGCCCGTCGACGGCCAGTCCGCGCTGGCGGCTGAACTCCACGAAGGCGGCGGGGGTGGACATGACGGTGACACCGCCGGCCAGGGCCATGGTGCACTCGCCGCCCCGCAGCGACTGGACGGCCAGGTGGAGGGCGACCAGGGAGGAGGAGCAGGCGGTGTCGACGGTGACCGCCGGGCCCTCGAGACCGAAGGTGTAGGCCAGGCGCCCGGAGACGACGGCGGCGGCGTTGCCGGTGGCCAGGTAGCCCTCGGTCGCCTCGGCGGTGCTCATCAGGAGGGCGCCGTAGTCCTGGCCGTTGGAGCCGACGAACACGCCGGCCTGGCTGCCCTTCAGGGTGGCCGGGTCGATGCCGGCGCGCTCGAAGGCCTCCCAGGAGGTCTCCAGCAGCAGTCGCTGCTGCGGGTCCATCGCCAGCGCCTCGCGCGGCGAGATGCCGAAGAAGCCCGCGTCGAAGCGGCCGACGCCGGGGAGGAAGCCGCCCTCGCGCGAGTAGGAGGTGCCCTGGTGTGCCGGGTCCGGGTGGTAGAGGGCGTCGAGGTCCCAGCCGCGGTCCTCGGGGAAGGTGCCGATGCCGTCGACGCCGTCGGCGACGATCCGCCACAGGTCCTCGGGCGAGCTGACGCCGCCGGGGTAGCGGCAGGCCATGCCGACGATGGCGATCGGCTCGTCGTCGGTCCGCGCGGTCGTGGTGGCGGGCACGGCGGCGGACTGCTCGCCGAGCAGGCGGGTCCGCAGGTGGGCGGCCAGGACCTCGGGGGTCGGGTAGTCGAAGACCAGGGTGGCCGGGAGGGAGAGGCCGGTGCCGGCGGTCAGCAGGTTGCGCAGCTCGACGGCGGTCAGCGAGTCGAAGCCGAGGTCCTTGAAGGCGCGGCCGGACTCGATCTCGGCGGAGTCGGCGTGGCCGAGCACCGTGGCGACGTGGCCCCGGACGAGCCCGGTCAGCAGCTGCACCTGCTCGGCGGCGGCGAGCGGGGCGATCCGCTCGCGCAGCCGGCCGGCCTGGTCGGTGGTCTGCGCGGGCGCCTGCTCGGCGTCGAGCAGCGCCCGGACCTCGGGAAGGTCGGCGATCAGCGGGCGGTTGCGGCCGGCGGTGAAGGCCGGGGCGAAGCGCGCCCAGTCGACGTCGGCGACGGTCAGCGTGGCGTCGCCCTCGGAGAGGGCGCGGCCGAGGGCGGCCAGCGCCAGTTCGGGGGCGAGCGGCGGCAGGCCGCGGCGGCGCAGCTGCTGCTCGCCCTCGCCGTCGACCATGCCGCCGTCGGCCCAGGGGCCCCAGGCGACGGCGGTGGCGGCCAGGCCGCGGCCACGGCGCTGCTCGGCGAGCGCGTCGAGGTAGGCGTTGGCGGCCGCGTAGGCGGCCTGCCCGCCACTGCCCCAGACACCCGCGATGGAGGAGAAGAGGACGAAGGCGTCCAGCTCGGTGTCCCCGAGCAGCTCGTCCAGGTGCGCGGCACCGGCCACCTTCGCGGCCATCAGCTCGGCGGCCTCGGCGGCGTCGGTGGCGGCGAGCACGGCCGAACCGGTCAGACCGGCGGTGTGGACGACGGCGGTGAACTCGTGCTCGGCGAGCAGCGCTTCGACGGCCGTACGGTCGGCGACGTCACACGCGGCGACGGTCACCTCGACACCCGACGCGACCAGCTCGTCCCGCAGTTCGGCCGCACCCGGGGCCTCCAGACCCCGACGGCTGGTCAGCACCAGGTGCCCGGCACCGTTGTCCGCCAACCAGCGCGCCACCCGCGCACCCAGCGCACCCGTACCACCCGTGACCAGCACCGTGCCACGCGGCGACCACGAACCCGCCACCTCACCCGAGCGACCGGCCCGCACCAGACGACGCACGAACACGCCCGAGGCGCGCACCGCGACCTGATCCTCACCGTCCACACCCGCCAGCACAGCGGCCAACCGGCCCCGCGCCCGGGCATCCAGCACCTCGGGCAGGTCGACCAGACCACCCCAACGCTCCGGCGCCTCCAGCGCCACCACCCGGCCCAGACCCCAGACCTGCGCCTGCACCGCACTGCTCACCCGGTCGGCACGACCGACCGACACCGCACCCCGCGACGCCAACCACAACGGCGCCCCCACACCCGCGTCACCCAGCGCCTGCACCAGCGCGATGGTCGCGGTGAAGCCGACGGACAGCACCGGCTGGCCGGCGTCCGGCTGCTCGGCGAGGGCGAGCAGGGACAGCACGCCGGACACCTCGGTGCCCTCGGCGGCGATCCCGGCCAGCAGCTCCGCCAGGCCCGCCCGGTCGGCGCCCGCCTCGATCTCGACGCGGCGCACCTCGGCGCCGCTCGCGGTGAGCGTCTCGGCGACGGCGGTGGCGGTGGCCTCGTCCAGGCCGGCCGGAACGGCGAGCAGCCAGGTGCCCGCCGGGGCGGCCGCCTGCTCCCCGTCGACCGGCTGCCAGGTGACGTGGTACTGCCAACCGTCCACCGTGGTCCGGTTCCTGCGCTGCTCGCGCCAGGTGGAGAGAGCGGGCAGCAGGGTGCTCAGGGAGGACTGCACCAGCTCGTCGCCGCCGTCCACGGACAGCGTCATCGCCACGGCGGCGAGGTCACCGCTCTCGACGGCCGCCCAGAACGCGGAGTCCGTGCCGTCCACCGGCTCGAAGGCCGCCTCGGCGGCGTCGTTCGGCAGGTCGAGCCAGTAGCGCTGCCGCTGGAAGGCGTAGGTGGGCAGCTCGACGCGGCTCGCACCGGTGCCGTCGAAGGCCGGCGACCAGTCCACCGCGGCACCGTTCACGTGCGCGGTGGCCAGCGCGGTCAGCAGCGCCCGCTGCTCCGGGCGGCCGGCGCGCAGCACCGGGGTGAACACGCCCTGCTCGACGCACTCCTGGCCCATGGCCGAGAGCACACCGTCGGGGCCCAGCTCGACGAAGACGCTGACGCCCTGGGCCTCCAGGGCCCGCATGCCATCGGCGAAGCGGACGGCCTCGCGGACGTGACGCACCCAGTACTCGGGCGAGCACAGCTCCTCGGCGGTGGCCAGGGCACCGGTGACGTTGGAGACCACCGCGATCTGCGGCGCCGCGTAGGTCAGGCCCTCCGCGATCCGCCGGAAGTCGTCCACCATGCCGTCCATCAGCGGGGAGTGGAAGGCGTGCGAGACGTTGAGACGCTTGGTCTTCTCGAACTGCCCGGCGATCGCCAGCACTTCGGACTCGTCGCCCGAAATCACCACGGAGGAAGGACCGTTGACGGCGGCGATGCTGACGTTGGCCGTGAGCAGCGGCAGGATCTCGGCCTCGGTGGCCTTGACCGCGACCATCGCGCCGCCCTCGGGCAGCGCCTGCATCAGCCGGCCACGAGCGGCGACCAGGGTGACGGCGTCGTCCAGCGAGAGGACACCGGCCACGTGGGCGGCCGCGATCTCACCGATCGAGTGGCCCACCAGGAAGTCCGGACGGACCCCCCAGCTCTCCACCAACCGGAACAGCGCGGTCTCGATCGCGAACAGCGCGACCTGGGTGTACTCCGTACGGGCGAGAACGTCCGCGTCCTCGCCGAACACCGCTTCCTTCAGCGGCAGTTCGACCCGCGCGCAGACGGCGTCGAAGGCCTCGGCGAACACCGGGAAGGTCTCGTACAGCTCCCGGCCCATGCCCGGCCGCTGGCTGCCCTGCCCGGTGAACAGGAACGCCGTCCGGCCTCGCGTGGCCGCGACACCGCGCACCACGTCGGCCGAGGCGTCGCCCTCGGCCAGCGCGCGCAGCGCGGCGGTGAGCGCCGTCCGGTCCTCGGCCAGCACCACGGCCCGGTGCTCCAGGACGGCGCGGCCGCGCACCGCGGAGTAGCCCAGGTCGGTCAGGTCCAGTTCCGGCCGGCCCTCGACGTGGGCGAGCAGCGCCCGCGCCTGGGCCCGCAGGGCCTCCGCCGAGCGGCCCGAGACCGGCACGGGGACCTGCGCGGACACCCGCGCGGGCCGCCCGGCGCCGGGGGCGCCTTCCGTGCCCTCGGCGGCCTCGGCCGCCTCGGGGGCGGGGGCCTGCTCCAGGATGGTGTGGGCGTTGGTGCCGCTGATGCCGAAGGAGGAGACGGCCGCGCGGCGCGGGCGCCCGGTCTCCGGCCAGGGCCGGGCCTCGGTCAGCAGCTTGACCTCGCCCGCGGTCCAGTCGACGTGCGGGGTGGGCTCGTCCACGTGCAGGGTCTGCGGCATGAGCCCGTGCTGCAGGGCCATGACCAGCTTGATGATGCCGCCGACGCCGGCCGCGGCCTGGGAGTGGCCCAGGTTGGACTTGAGCGAGCCGAGCCAGAGCGGCTCGCCGTTCTCGCCGCGCTCCTGCCCGTAGGTGGCGAGCAGGGCCTGGGCCTCGATCGGGTCGCCGAGCCGGGTGCCGGTGCCGTGCGCCTCGACCAGGTCGACCTGGTCGGCGGTCAGCCGGGCGCTGGCCAGGGCCTGGCGGATGACCCGCTGCTGCGCGGGGCCGTTGGGGGCGGTCAGGCCGTTGCTGGCACCGTCCTGGTTGACGGCGGAGCCGCGCACGACGGCGAGCACCGGGTGCCCGAGGCGCTGCGCGTCCGACAGCCGCTCGACGAGCAGCATGCCGACGCCCTCGGACCAGCCGGTGCCGTCGGCGCCGGCGGCGAAGGCCTTGCAGCGGCCGTCGGCGGACAGGCCCTGCTGGCGGCTGAAAGCGATGAAGGTGCCGGGGGTGGTCATGACGGTGACGCCGCCGACCAGGGCCATCGAGCAGTCGCCCTGGCGCAGGGCGTGGGCGGCGAGGTGCAGGGCGACCAGGGAGGAGGAGCACGCGGTGTCGATGGTGACCGCCGGGCCCTCGAGACCGAGGCTGTAGGCGATGCGGCCGGAGACCACGCTGGAGGCGTTGCCGGTCAGCAGGTGGCCCTCGAGGCCGGCCAGACCGGCGTGCATGGTGGTGCCGTAGTTGGAGGAGGCCGCGCCGATGAAGACACCGGCCTGGCTGCCCTTCACCGAGGACGGGTCGATGCCGGCGCGCTCGAAGGTCTCCCAGGCGGTCTCCAGCAGGATCCGCTGCTGCGGGTCCATCGCGGTCGCCTCGCGCGGCGAGATGCCGAAGAAGCCGGCGTCGAACTCGCTGGCGTCGTACAGGAACCCGCCGTCGCGGCTGACGCTCTTGCCGGCCTTCTCCGGGTCCGGGTCGTAGAGCGTGTCGAAGTCCCAGCCGCGGTCGGTGGGCATGCCGGCGATCGCGTCCGTCCCGGTCGCGACCAGGTTCCACAGGTCCTCGGGGCTGCGCACGCCGCCGGGGTAGCGGCAGCTCATGGCGACGACGGCGAGCGGCTCGAGGTCCCGCTCCTCGACCTCGCGCAGCTGCCTGCGGGCCTGCCGCAGGTCCGCCGTGACGCGCTTCAGGTAGTCGAGGTACTTCTCTTCGTTCGAAGACGTGGTCATGTGCTTCGTCACCTCCAGGAGGCGGTCAGTGAGCTTGCGCCCAGGAGGTCAGGAGAGGCCGAGTTCCTTGTCGAGCAGGTCGAAGATGTCGTCGCCGGTGGCCGATTCGAGCTCCCGATCGGCGTCGCGGTCCGCAGCACTACCGTCCGTTGCACTGTGTGCGTCACTCCATTTCGACAGCAGGCTCTGCAGGCGCAGCGTGATCTTCGTGCGCTCGACGCCGTCGGTGGTCGTGGTGAGAAGCAGGGTTTCGAGCTTGTCCAGCTCGCTGAGCACGGGCAGCGGCGCGGCCACCGTGCCGGCGCCGTCGACGAGTTCGGCGACCAGGTGGTCCGCGAGCGCGGCGGGGTTCGGGTGGTCGAAGACCAGGGTGGCGGGCAGCCGCAGGCCGGTGGCCGTGTTGAGGCGGTTGCGCAGCTCGACCGAGGTCAGCGAGTCGAAGCCGATCTCCTTGAACGCGTGGTCCGGGTCGACCTCGGCGGCCGAGGCGTGGCCCAGGACCGCGGCCACCTCGGCGCAGACCGACTCGACCAGCAGGCGCCGCTGTTCGGCCTCGGCGAGGCCCGCCAGCCGCTGCTTGAGCGGGACTCCCCCGGCCGCGGCGGCGTTGGCGTCCACGGTACGGCGGGCGGGCGCGTGCACCAGGCCGCGCAGGACCTGCGGGATGCCGGAGGCGGCGGCCCTGGCCCGCAGCGCGGGCAGGTCGAGGCGGACCGGCAGCACGGCCGGTTCGACACCGGCGCGGGCCGCGTCGAAGAGCGCCAGGCCCTCCTCCGCGCCCAGCGGCGGGACGCCGCTGCGGGCCATCCGGCGCAGCTCGACCTCGTCGAGCCGGCCGAGCATGCCGCCCTCGTGGGCCCAGGGGCCCCAGGCCATCGAGGTCGCGGGCAGGCCCAGCGCCGCACGGTGCTGCGCCAGCGCGTCCAGGAAGACGTTCGCCGCCGCGTAGTTGGCCTGACCGGGGTTGCCGAAGGCCGCCGCCACCGAGGAGAAGAGGACGAAGTCGGTCAGGTCCTGGCCGAGGGTCAGCTCGTGCAGGTGCCAGGCCGCGTCCACCTTCGGCCGCAGGACCGCGTCCAGCCGCTCCGGGGTCAGCGAGGACACCAGACCGTCATCCAGGACGCCCGCCGTGTGGACCACCGCCGACAGCGACCGGCCCTCCAGCAGCGCCGCGACAGCGCCGCGGTCGGTCACGTCGCACGCGACGATCTCCGCCTCGGCACCCAACCCGGCCAGCTCGTCCCGCAGTTCGGCAGCGCCCGGCGCGCTCAGGCCGCGACGGCTGGTCAGCACCAGGCTCCGCACCCCGTGCACCGTGACCAGGTGCCGGGCCACCAACGACCCCAGACCACCCGTACCACCCGTGACCAGCACCGTGCCCGCGGCGGGCGAGGGCACCGTCAGGACGACCTTGCCGACATGCCGCGCCTGGCCCAGGAAGCGGAACGCCTCCGGCGCCCGGCGCACGTCCCACGCAACCGTGGGCAGCGGTACCAGCACACCCCGGCCGAACAGCTCCACCAGGTGCGCCAGCATCACACCGATCCGCTCCGGACCGGCCTCGATCAGATCGAACGCCTGGTACCGCACGCCCTCGTGCGCGGCGGCGACCGCCTCCGGCTCCCGGACGTCCGTCTTGCCCATCTCCAGGAACCGCCCACCACGCGGCAGCAGCCGCAGCGAGGCGTCCACGAACTCACCCGCCAACGCGTCCAGCACCACATCCACCCCGGCACCACCCGTAGCGGCCAGGAACGCGCCCTCGAATTCCAGGGTCCGGGAGTTGGCGATGTGCGCGTCGTCCAGACCCGAGGCCCGCAGGGTCTCCCACTTGCCCGGGCTCGCCGTACCGAACACCTCGGCACCCAGATGCCGCGCCAGCTGCACCGCCGCCATCCCGACACCACCGGCCGCGGCATGCACCAGCACCCGCTCACCCGCCCGCAGACCACCCAGATCCACCAACGCGTAGTACGCCGTCAGGAAGACGATCGGCACGGAGGCCGCCTGCTCGAAGGTCCAGCCGTCGGGGATCCGGGCCAGGACCCGGCCGTCGGTGACCGAGCGGGGGCCGAAGCCGCCCGAGAGCAGGCCCATCACCCGGTCGCCGACCGCGAGCCCGGTGACCTCCGGCCCGATCTCCAGGACGACGCCCGCGCCCTCGATGCCCATCGGCCCGGCGTCGCCCGGGTACATGCCCAGGGCGTTCAGGACGTCGCGGAAGTTGAGGCCCGCCGCGTGGACCGCGACCCGGACCTCCTCGCCGACCAGCGGGCGGTCCGCTTCCGGGGCGGGGAGCAGTGCCAGGTTCTCGAAGGTCCCCTTGCGCGGGGAGTCCAGCCGCCAGGCGGCGGCGGTGGTCGGAACGGGCAGGGTGTCGGCGGACGGCCTGGCCACCCGGGGTACGAGCACCGCTCCTTCGCGCAGGGCGAGTTGGGGCTCGCCGGTGGCCAGGGCGGCGCCCAGAGCCGCGAGCGACTCCGTCTCGCCGTCCACGTCCACCAGCACCAGCCGGCCCGGGTTCTCGCTCTGCGCCGAACGCACCAGACCCCACACCGCCGCCACCGCCAGGTCCGGGCTCTCCCCCGCACCCACCGCCACCGCACCACGCGTCACCACGACCAGCCTCGAAGCGGCGAACCGCTCCTCCGCCAACCAGCCCTGCACCAGCTCCAGCACCCGCGCCGCCACCGACCGGGCCACCACCGCGACCCCGCCCTCAACGCCACCATCGGCAGCGCCGTCCACGACCGCGACCACGACCTCGGGCACCACGGCACCCTCGTCCACCGCCGCCGCCAGCGCGGCCACATCCGCCACCTGCCGCAGACCGCCCAGCACCGGCAGATCGGTCGCGCCGAGCACGGCCCAACCACTCGTCTCCGGCGTGCCGGAGACGGTGACCGGGGTCCAGGCGAGTCGGTGCAGCGCCTCCGGGTGACCGGTGGCCGAGGCCTCCAGCGCGGCGGCCGAGACCGGGCGCAGAACGAGCGAGCCGATGTCGGCGACCGGGGCTCCGGCGCCGTCGGCCAGCTGGAGGGAGACCGATCCGCCGGAGCGGGTCAGGCGCGCCCGCAGGGCCTGGGCGCCGGCCGCGTGCAGGACGACGTCGCTCCAGGCGAACGGCAGCCTGCCCTGCGGGGCGTCCGCCCCCTCGGTGCCGGCCTCGGCGGCCGCGCCCAGGCCGAGCGCGTGCAGCGCGGAGTCCAGCAAACCCGGGTGCAGGCCGTAGCGGCCCGCCTCGGTGTGGTGTTCGGCCGGCAGGGCGACCTCGGCGAAGATGTCGTCCCCGCGCAGCCAGACGGCGCGCAGGCCCTGGAACGCCGGGCCGTAGGCGAAGCCGAGGTCGACCGCACCCTGGTAGAAGCCGCTCGCGTCGACGGCCTCGGCGCCCGCCGGCGGCCAGACCGACAGGTCGAAGGGCTCCCGCTCCGGGGCGGTGCCGAGGGCACCGGCCGCGTGGCGGGTCCACGGCTCACCGGCGGGGGCGTCCTCCCGGCGGGAGTGCAGCTGGAAGGGGCGGCGGCCGGCGTCGTCGGGCTCCCCGACGGTGAGCTGGAGAACGATCCCTCCGCGCTCGGGCAGCACCAGCGGCGCCTCCAGCGTGAGGTCCTCCACCGCGCCGCAGCCGACCTCGTCGCCCGCCCGGACGGCGAGTTCGACGAAGGCCGTGCCCGGCAGCAGGATCCGGCCCTGGACGGCGTGGTCGGCCAGCCAGGGGTGGGTCCGCACCGAGAGGCGGCCGGTGAACAGGTAGCCGTCGGTGTCGGCCAGGGCGACGGCGGCGCCGAGCAGCGGGTGCCCGGCGGCCTCCAGGCCCAGGCCGGCCGGGTCGCCGGTCGGCAGGGCGCGCAGCGTCGGCCAGTAGCGGCGGCGCTGGAAGGCGTAGGTCGGCAGCTCGACCAAGCGAACGCTCCGGCCGGCGGCGAGTGCCTGCCGGTCGGGGCCGCTGCCGGTCAGGCAGAGCCGGCCGAGGGCGGCCAGGGCGGTGGGCCGCTCGGGGCGGCCGGCGCGCAGCGCGGGGACGAACACGCCGTCCTCGACGCACTCCTGGGCCATCGCGGACAGCACGCCGTCCGGGCCGAGCTCGACGAAGGTGGTGACACCGTCGGCCGCCAGGGTGCGCATGCCGTCGAGGAAGCGGACGGCCTCGCGGACGTGCCGGACCCAGTACGCGGGCGAGCACAGCTCCTCGGCGGTGGCCAGGTCCCCGGTGACGTTGGAGACGACCGGGATGCGCGGGGCACTGTACGTCAGGCCCTCCGCCACCCGGCGGAACTCGTCCGACATCCCGTCCATCAGCGGCGAGTGGAACGCGTGCGAGACGTTGAGACGCTTGGTCTTCTCGAACTGCCCGGCGATCGCGAGGACTTCATCCTCGTCGCCCGAAATCACCACGGAGGCAGGGCCGTTGATCGCCGCGATGCTCACGTTCTCGGTGAGCAGCGGCAGGACGTCGGCCTCGGTGGCCTTGACCGCCACCATCGCGCCGCCCTCGGGACGCGCCTGCATCAGCCGACCACGAGCCGCCACCAGGGTGACTGCGTCGTCCAGCGACAGCACGCCCGCGACGTGCGCGGCCACCAGCTCGCCGATCGAGTGCCCGGCCAGGACGTCCGGCCGCACGCCCCAGCTCTCGTACAGCCGGAACAGCGCCACCTCGACCGCGAACAGCGCGACCTGGGTGAACTTGGTCCGGGCGAGAACGTCAGCGTCCTCCCCGAACACGGCTTCGCGCAGCGGCAGTTCGACCCGAGCGCAGACCGCGTCGAAGGCGTCCGCGAACACCGGGTAGGCCTCGTACAGCTCGCGGCCCATGCCCGGGCGCTGGCTGCCCTGCCCGGTGAACAGGTACGCCGTCCGTCCGCCGCGTGCGACGCCCTGGAGCACGTTCGCCGTGGTGGCGTCCTGCGCGAGGGCGTCCAGTCCGGCGAGCAGCTCGTCCCGGTCGGCGCCGAGCACGACGGCCCGGTGCTCGTGCAGGGAGCGCGTGGTGGCGAGCGCGTGGGCGACGGAGTCGGCGGCGGGGGCGTCCGGGCCGGTCAGGTGGTCGCGCAGTCGGGCGGCCTGCTCGCGCAGGGCGTCCGCGCCGCGGGCCGACAGCAGCCAGGGCAGCGGAGCCACGCCGGCCGGTGCCGCGTCGGGCTCCTCGGCCGGGGAGGCGGCGGGTGCCTGTTCGAGGATGACGTGGGCGTTGGTGCCGCTCATGCCGAAGGAGGAGACGGCGGAGCGGCGGGGGTGCGCCGTCTCGGGCCAGTCCCGCGACTCCGTCAGCAGCTCGACCGCGCCGGCCGCCCAGTCCACGTGCGACGACGGCTCGTCGACGTGCAGGGTCCGGGGCAGCACGCCCTCGTGCATCGCCAGCACCATCTTGATGACGCCCGCGACACCGGCGGCGGCCTGGGTGTGGCCAAGGTTGGACTTCACCGAGCCGAGCCAGAGCGGCTCGCCGGTGCGGTCCTGACCGTAGGTGGCCAGCAGCGCCTGGGCCTCGATCGGGTCGCCGAGCCGGGTGCCGGTGCCGTGCGCCTCGACGGCGTCGATCTCGCCGGCCGACAGGCGGGCGGCGGCCAGGGCCTGGCGGATGACCCGCTGCTGCGCGGGGCCGTTCGGAGCGGTGAGGCCGTTGCTGGCACCGTCCTGGTTGACGGCCGAGCCGCGGACCACCGCGAGCACCGGGTGGCCGAGGCGCTCGGCGTCGGAGAGGCGCTCCAGCAGGAGCATGCCGACGCCCTCGGCCCAGCCGGTGCCGTCGGCGGCCTCCGCGAAGGCCTTGCAGCGGCCGTCGTCGGCGAGGCCGCGCTGGCGGCTGAACTCGATGAACGCGCCCGGGGTGGCCATCACGGTGGCGCCGCCGGCCAGGGCGAGCGTGCACTCGCCGTTGCGCAGCGCCTGGGCGGCCAGGTGCAGGGCGACCAGCGAGGACGAGCAGGCGGTGTCCACCGTCACCGCCGGGCCCTCAAGACCGAAGGTGTACGCCAGGCGCCCGGAGACCACGCTGGCCGCGTTGCCGGTGGCGAGGTGGCCCTCCAGGATCTCCTCGGAGGCGAACAGCAGGTTGGTGTAGTCCTGCATGTTGGTTCCGGCGAAGACGCCGGTCCGGCTGCCGCGCACGGTCTCCGGGTCGATACCGGCCCGCTCGAAGGCCTCCCAGGACGTCTCCAGCAGCAGGCGCTGCTGCGGGTCCATCGCGAGGGCCTCGCGCGGGCTGATGCCGAAGAACGCGGCGTCGAACTCCCCGGCCTCGTACAGGAATCCGCCCTCGCGGGCGTAGCTGGTGCCGGCGTTGTCCGGGTCCGGGTCGTACAGCGCCTCCAGGTCCCAGCCGCGGTCGGCGGGGAAGCCGCCGATGGCGTCGCCGCCGTCGGCCAGCAGGCGCCACAGCTGCTCGGGGGTGCGCACGCCGCCGGGGAAGCGGCAGCTCATCGCGACGATGGCGACCGGCTCGTCCGGGGCGCCGAGGACCGGGGCGGCCTCGGTGGACTCGGCGTCCGGGCCGAGGAGTTCGGCGCCCAGGTGAGCGGCGAGGACGGCCGGGGTCGGGTAGTCGAAGACCAGCGTGGCGGACAGCCGCAGGCCCACGGCCGCGTCGATCCGGTTGCGCAGTTCGACGGCGGTCAGCGAGTCGAAGCCCAGCTCCTTGAACGGGCGCCCGGCGAGGACCCCGTCGACGGAGTCGTGGCCGAGCACCGCGGCGGCCTCGGTGCGGACCAGGTCGAGCAGGATCCGCTCCCGCTCGGCGGCCGGGGCGCCGGCCAGCACGGCCCGCAGTCCGCCGGCCGCGCCCTCCTCTGCGGGGGTGGTGTCGGCCTGGGCCGCCACCGCCTCGGGCAGGTCGGCGAGCAGCGCGGAGGGGCGCACGGCGGTGAAGCCGGCGGCGAACCGGGACCAGTCGAGGTCCGCCACGGCGAGGGCGTCCTCGCCCGCGCCCACGGCCTGGGCCAGGGCGGCCACCGCCTGCTCGGGCGCCATCGGGCGCAGCCCGCGCCGGCGCAGGTGCTCGCCGCCGTCGGCGGCCATGCCGCCCTCGGCCCACGGGCCCCAGGCGACGGCGGTGGCGGCGAGGCCGCGGGCGCGGCGGGCCTGGGCGAGCGCGTCCAGGTGGGCGTTGGCGGCGGCGTAGGCGCACTGGCCACCGCTGCCCCAGACGCCGGCCACGGAGGAGAAGAGGACGAAGGCGTCCAGCTCGGTGCCGTCCAGCAGCGCGTCCAGGTGGGCGGCTCCGGCGGTCTTGCCGGCGACGACGGCGGCGAACTCCGCCGGGTCGGTCTCGGCGAGCGGCGCGTTCTGGGCGACCCCGGCCGCGTGCACGACGGCGTTCACCGGGTGTTCGGCGAGCAGGGCGGCCAGGGCGGTGCGGTCGGCGGCGTCGCAGGCGGCGACCGTGACCCGGGCGCCGAGCGCGGTCAGCTCGTCGCGCAGCTCGGCCGCGCCGGGGGCTTCGAGGCCTCGGCGGCTGGTGAGCACGAGGTGCTCGGCACCGTTGGCGGCCAGCCAGCGGGCGACGTGGGTGCCCAGGGCGCCGGTGCCGCCGGTGACCAGGACGGTGCCGCGCGGGCGCCAGTCGGCGGCCTCGGTGCGCTCGGCCCGGACCAGGCGGCGGCCGAGCGTACCGTTCGCGCGCAGCGCGACCTGGTCCTCGGCGGAGCCCGGCGCGAGCAGGGCGGCGAGGCGGGCGGCGGCGCGCTCGTCCAGGGCGGCGGGCAGGTCGACCAGTCCGCCCCAGCGGTCGGGGTGCTCCAGGGCGACCACCCGGCCGAGGCCCCACAGCTGGGCCTGGGCGGGGTGCTCGACCTGCTCGGCGCCCGACACGGCCACGGCGGCCTCGGTGGTCAGCCAGAGCGGGGCGGTCACCTCGGCGTCGCCCAGGGCCTGGACCAGCAGGGCGGTCCGCAGCAGGGCGGCGGACACGCCCGGGTGGGCGGGGTGCTCGGCGTCGTCCAGGGCGAGCAGCGACAGGATCCCGGCGAGGCCGTCGGCGGCCGCGTCGCGCAGCTGCTCGGCGAGCCGGGCCCGGTCGGATTCGGCGCCGAGCTCCAGGCGCCGGACGTCCGCGCCGGCCGCGGTCAGGGCGCGCTCGACGGCGGCCAGCCGCTCGGCCGCGCCGTCCGGGAGGCCGACGGGCGCGACGGTGAGCCAGGTGCCGCCGAGGCGGGCGGTGTCCGGCGCGCCGAGCGGCTTCCACTGGACGCGGTAGCGCCAGCCCTCGACGGTGGTGCGGGCGCGGTGCTGCCGGCGCCAGTTCGACAGTGCGGGCAGCACCTCGCGCAGGGCGCCGTCCGCGGACAGCTCCAGGGTGCCGGCGAGGGCCGCGACGTCCTGCTCCTCGACGGCCGTCCAGAACCGCTCGTCGCCAGGGGTGCCGGCGGGCGTCGCCGCTCCGGCGGCGGGCGCCTCCAGCCAGTAGCGGCGGGTCTGGAAGGCGTAGGTCGGCAGGTCGATCACGTGGCCGTCGCGCACGGCGGGCACGGCCGACCAGTCGGGGCCGTCGCCGTGGACGTGGGCGGTGGCGAGCGCGGCCAGCAGGCTGCGCTCCTCCGGGCGGTCGGCGCGCAGCGCGGGGGCGAACGTGCCGCCGTCGACGCAGTCCTGGCCCATGGCGGAGAGCACGCCGTCGGGGCCGAGCTCGACGAAGGTGGTGACGCCCTGGGCCACCGCGGTGCGCATGCCGTCGAGGAAGCGGACGGCCTCGCGGACGTGCCGGACCCAGTACTCGGGCGAGCACAGCTCCTCGGCACTCGCCGGGGCACCCGTCACGTTCGACACGACCGGGATGACCGGCTCGGTGTAGCTCAGGCTCTCGGCGACGGCCCGGAACTCCGCCAGCATGCCGTCCATCAGCGGGGAGTGGAAGGCGTGCGAGACGTTGAGACGCTTGGTCTTCTCGAACTGCCCGGCGATGGCGAGCACTTCGTCCTCGTCGCCGGAAATCACCACGGAGGAAGGTCCGTTGACGGCCGCGATGCTCACCTGGGCGGTCAGCAGCGGCAGAACGTCCGCCTCGGCGGCCTTCACCGCGACCATCGCGCCGCACTCGGGCAGCGCCTGCATCAGCCGGCCACGGGCGGACACCAGCGCCACCGCGTCGTCCAGCGACAGCACACCCGCGACGTGGGCGGCCGCGATCTCGCCGATCGAGTGGCCGACCAGGACGTCCGGACGGACCCCCCAGCCCTCCAGCAGGCGGAACAGCGCCACCTCGACGGCGAACAGCGCCGGCTGGGTGTACTCGGTGCGGTCCAGCAGCTCCGCGTCGTCGCCGAACACCGCGTCGCGCAGGGGCAGTTCGACCCGCGCGCAGACCGCGTCGAAGGCCTCGGCGAACGCCGGGTGGGCCTCGTACAGCTCCCGGCCCATGCCGAGGCGCTGGCTGCCCTGGCCGGTGAACAGGAAGGCGAGCCTGCCGCCCTCGGCGGCGCCGGTCACCAGCCCGGCGGCCGTGCCGCCCTCGGCCAGCGCCGCCAGGGCGCCGCGGAAGGAGGCGAGGTCGTCCGCGACCACGACGGCCCGGTGGTCCAGCGCCGCCCGGGTGGTGCCGAGCGAGTGCGCGAGGTCGGCGAGGTCGACGTCCGGGTGGGTGTCGAGGTGGTCGAGCAGTCGGGCGGCCTGGTCGCGCAGCGCCTGCGCGGTCGCGCCGGACAGCAGCAGCGGGCGGCCGGAGGCCCGGACGGGCCGGACGGTCTCCACCGGCTCGACGGCGGGGGCCTGCTCGATGACGGTGTGGGCGTTGGTGCCGCTGATGCCGAAGGAGGAGACGGCCGCGCGGCGCGGGCGACCGGTCTGCGGCCACGGCCGGGCCTCGGTCAGCAGCTCGACGGCGCCGGAGGCCCAGTCGATGTGCGGGGACGGCTCGTCCACGTGCAGGGTCTGCGGCAGCACGCCCTCCCGCATCGCCATGACCATCTTGATCACGCCGGCCACACCGGCGGCGGCCTGGCTGTGCCCGATGTTGGACTTGATCGAGCCGAGCCACAGCGGGTCCCCGCTGCGCTCCTGGCCGTAGGTGGCGAGCAGCGCCTGGGCCTCGATCGGGTCGCCCAGCGCGGTGCCGGTGCCGTGCGCCTCGACGGCGTCCACCTGGGCGGCGGTCAGTCCGGCGTTGGCCAGGGCCTGGCGGATGACCCGCTGCTGGGAGGGGCCGTTGGGCGCGGTCAGGCCGTTGCTGGCGCCATCCTGGTTGACGGCGGAGCCGCGGACGACGGCGAGCACGGGGTGCCCGTTGCGCCGGGCGTCCGACAGCTTCTCCAGCAGCAGCATGCCGACGCCCTCGCCCCAGCCGGTGCCGTCGGCGGCGCCGGCGAAGGACTTGCAGCGGCCGTCGGCGGCCAGGCCGCGCTGGCGGATGAACTCGACGAAGACCGTGGGGGTGGACATCACCGTCACACCGCCGGCCAGCGCCAGCTCGCACTCGCCGTTGCGCAGCGCCTGGGCGGCCAGGTGCAGGGCGACCAGCGAGGAGGAGCAGGCGGTGTCGACGGTGACCGCCGGGCCCTCCAGGCCGAAGGTGTAGGCGACGCGGCCGGAGGCCACGCTGCCGGTGTTGCCGTTGCCGAGGTAGCCGTCGAAGTCCTCCAGGCCCTCGGAGACGCCGTACAGGCGGGCGCCGTAGTCGTGGTACATCGCGCCGACGAAGACGCCGGCGCGGGTGCCGCGCACGCGCTCCGGGGCGATGCCGGCCCGCTCGAAGGCCTCCCAGGAGGTCTCCAGCAGCAGCCGCTGCTGCGGGTCCATCGCCATCGCCTCGCGCGGCGAGATGCCGAACAGGCCCGGGTCGAAGTCGGCCGCGTCGTACACGAACGCGCCCTCGCGGCGGAAGCGTCCGCCCGCGTGGTCCGGGTCGGCGGCGTAGACGGCGTCCGCGTCCCAGCCGCGGTCGGCGGGCAGCGCGGCGACGGCGTCGGTGCCCTCGGCGACCAGCTGCCACAGCTGCTCGGGGGTGCGCACGCCGCCGGGGTAGCGGCAGCTCATCGCGACGATGGCGATCGGCTCGTCGTCGGCCGCGGCGCGGCGGACGGCCGGGGCGGCCGGGGCGGTGGCGGCGGGGGCCAGCCCGGCAAGCAGGTGGCGGGCGAGCGCGGCGGGGGTGGGGTGGTCGAAGACCAGGGTGGCGGGCAGCCGCAGGCCGGTGGCCCGGCCCAGCCGGTTGCGCAGCTCGACGGACATCAGGGAGTCGAAGCCGAGCTCCTTGAAGGCCCGGTCGGCGTGCACCGCCTCGGCCGACCGGTGGCCGAGGGCCCCGGCGGCCTGGGTGCAGACCAGCTCGGTGAGCAGCCGCTCCTGCTCGGCGGCCGAACGGCCGGCCAGCCGGCGCAGCAGCGGCGAGCCGTCGGCCTCGGCGCCGGCGCCCTGCGCGGCACGCCGGACGGGGGCCGGGACGAGCGTGCGGAACAGCGTGGGCAGGCGGTCGGCCTGGGCGCGCAGGACGGCCAGGTCCAGGCGGACCGGCAGCAGCAGGGCGTGCCCGGTGCGCACCGCGAGGTCGAACAGGCCCAGCGCCTCGGCGGACGGCAGCGCGTGCAGGCCCGAGCGGCGCATCCGGGTGAGGTCGGCGGCCCCCAGGTGGCCGGTCATGCCGCTGGCCTGCTCCCACAGGCCCCAGGCGAGCGAGGTGGCGGGCAGGCCGGCGGCCCGGCGCCGGGCGGCGAGCGCGTCCAGGAAGGCGTTGGCGGCCGCGTAGTTGGCCTGGCCGACGGCACCAAGGACGCCGGCGGCGCCGGAGTAGAGGACGAAGAGCGCCGGCTGCCGGTCGCGGGTCAGCTCGTCCAGGTGGACGGCCGCGTCGACCTTCGCGCGCAGCACCCGCTCCAGGCGCTCCGGGGTCAGCGCGTCCAGCATGCCGTCGTCCAGGACACCGGCCGCGTGGACCACGGCGGTGAGCGGGCGATCGGCGGGAACGGTGTCCAGCAGGGCGGCGAGTGCCGCGCGGTCGGCGGCGTCGCAGGCGGCGACCGTCACCTCGGCGCCCAGCGCGGCCAGTTCGTCGCGCAGCTCGACCGCACCGGGCGCGGCCTCGCCCCGGCGGCCGGCTAGCAGCAGGTGGCGGGCGCCGTGCTCGGTCACCAGGTGGCGGGCCAGCAGCGCGCCCAGGGTGCCGGTGCCGCCGGTGATCAGCACCGTGCCGTCGGGGTCCAGGGCGGACGGGCCGGCGGCGGCGTCCTGCTCGGACAGCGCCCGGACCAGCCGGGGGGCCAGCACCTCACCGGCGCGCAGGGCGAGTTGGGGCTCGCCGGTGGCGACGGCGGCGGGCAGCGCGGCAGCGGAGCCGGCCTCGTCGTCCAGGTCGACCAAGACGAAGCGGTTCGGGTGCTCGGACTGCGCGGAGCGGAGCAGGCCCCAGACCGTGGCGTGCGCGGGCCGCTCGACGGCGTCCGCGTCGAGCGCGGCCACGGCGCCGCGGGTCACCAGCACCAGGCGGGCGGCGGCCAGGGGTTCGGCGGCCAGCCACTCCTGGGCAAGGGCCAGCGCGGCGGCGGCGGCGCGGTGCGCCTCCTCGACCTGGTCGGCGGAGCCGACGGCGACCGGCGCGACCACGGTCTCCGGGGCGGCCTCCCCGGCGGCGACGGCGGCCAGCAGGGCGGCGAGGTCGGGGTACCGGACGGCGTCGGGCGCCATGGCCGCGTCGGCGCCGAGCACGGCCCAGCGGGCGGCGTCGGCCGGAGCGGCGGGTCCCTGGGCGGTGGTTCCCTGGGCAGTGGTCTCCTGGGCGGTCCAGTCGATGCGGTACAGCGGGGTGCGCGCGCCGCGCGCGGCGGAGTGCAGCCGCTCGACGTCGAGCGGGCGCAGGGTCAGCGCGTCGGCCGTGGCCACCGGGGCGCCGGTCGGGTCCGCGAGCGCCACCGAGACGGCGTTGTGCCCGGCCGGGGCCAGCCGCACCCGCAGGGCGGCGGCACCCGTGGCGTACACCCGCAGCCCGGTCCAGGCGAAGGGCAGCAGTCCGCCCTCCGCCCCGGGGAGCAGCCCGCCGAGGCCGGCCGCGTGCAGAGCGGCGTCGAGCAGGGCGGGGTGCAGCCGGAAGCGGCCGGCCCGGTCCTGCTCCTCCTGCACCGGCTCGACCTCGGCGAAGACCTCGTCCCCGCGCTGCCAGGCGGCCCGCAGGCCGCGGAACGCCGGGCCGTAGGCGAAGCCGCCGGCCGCGAAGCGCTCGTAGAGGTCCGCGACGGGCAGCTCGACGGCGCCCTGCGGGGGCCAGACGGCGAGGTCGAACTCCGGCACGACGGCGCCGCCCCGGGACAGGGTGCCGGTGGCGTGGCGGGTCCACGGCTCGTCCGAGCCCTGCGCGTCGTCGGGGCGGGAGTAGACCTCCACCTCACGGCGGCCGTCGGCGTCGGGCGAGCCGACCACCACCTGCACCGCCACGCCACCCTGGGAGGGCAGCACCAGCGGCGCCTCCAGGGTCAGCTCCTCCAGCACGTCACAACCGGCCTGGTCACCCGCGCGAACGGCCAGCTCGACGAAGGCGGTACCGGGCAGGATCACCGTGCCGGCCACCGCGTGGTCCGCCAGCCACGGCTGGGTCTGCACCGAGAGGCGACCGGTGAAGACGTGCCCGTCCCGGTCGGCCAGCGCCACCGCCGCACCCAGCAACGGGTGGTCGGCCGCGCCCAGGCCGGCGGACAGCACGTCACCGATACCGCGCGTGCCCGGCTTCGGCCAGTAGTGCTCGTGCTGGAAGGCGTAGGTCGGCAGGTCGACGCGGCGGGCCGTGGGGAACTGGGCGGCCCAGTCGACGCCGGCGCCGTTGGCCCAGGCCTCGGCGAGGGCGGTCAGGAACCGCTCCCGGCCGCCCTGGTCACGGCGCAGGGTGCCCTGAACCGTGGCCTCTGCGCCGGAAGCGTCGATGGCCTCCTGGACGCCGACGGTCAGCACCGGGTGGGCACTCACCTCGACGAACTGGGTGTGGCCGGAGGCGAGGAGGGACTCCACCGTGTTGGCGAACTCGACCGTCTGGCGGAGGTTGCGGTACCAGTACGCGCCGTCCAGCGAAGCACTGTCGATCAGTTCACCGGTCACGGTGGAGTGGAACGGCACCTCCGGCACGCGCGGGGCGACCGGGGCCAGCAGCTCCGCCAGGCGGGCCTCGATGCGCTCGACGTGCGCCGAGTGCGAGGCGTAGTCCACCGCGATCCGACGCGCCCGGATCTCCTGCCCGCCGCAGTACTCCATCAGCTCGTCCAAGGCACCGGCGTCACCGGAAACCACGACGGAGCTCGGGCCGTTGACGGCCGCGATCGAGATTCCCTCACGGCCCTCCAGGAGTTCACGCACCTGCTCGGCGGGCAGCGGAACGGACACCATGCCACCCAGGCCCGAGAGCTCGATGATCGCCTGGCTGCGCAGCGCCACCACCAGGGCGGCGTCCTCCAGCGACAGCGCACCCGACACCGCAGCGGCGGCGATCTCACCCTGCGAGTGCCCCACCACCGCCGACGGCTCCACACCGTACGAACGCCAGAGAGCAGCCAGCGAGACCATCACGGCGAACAGCACCGGCTGGACGACGTCCACCCGCTCCATCCACCCGCCGTCCTCACCCGCGACGACCTCCAGCAGCTCCCAATCCACATGCGGAGCAAGCGCCTTGGCGCACTCCTCCATCCGGGAACGGAACACCGGCGAGTCCGTGAGCAGTTCCCGGGCCATGCCCAGCCACTGCGAACCCTGCCCCGGGAAGACCATGACGAGCCTGCCGCCGGCCCCGGAGCCGCGGACCACCGACGAGGTGCCCTCGTCCTGCCCCGAGGCCAACGCACCCAGCCCGGCGAGCAGTTCGTCCCGCTCCCCCGCCAGCACCACGGCCCGCTCGTCGAACCGGGCACGACCGTGGGCGAGTTCGGCGCCGACGCCGGCGAGGGAGAGCTCCGCTCCGGCCTCCTGCACGAAGGCGGCCAGCTTGCCGGCCTGGGCGCGCAGCGCGGTCTCCCCGCGCGCGGACAGCACCCAGGGCAGCGGGCCGCCGGCAGCGGCGGCCCAGACGGCCGGACCCGCCTGGTCGGTCGAACCGGCCGAACCGGACGGCGCGTCGGCGGCGGCGTCCTCCGCCGCCGGGGCCTCCTCCAGGACGACGTGCGCGTTGGTGCCGCTCATGCCGAAGGCCGAGACGCCCGCCCGGCGCGGCTCGTCCGCCGCGGGCCAGTCGCGCGCCTCGGTCAGCAGTTCCACGGCGCCGCCGGACCAGTCGACGTGCGAGGTCGGGCGGTCGACGTGGAGGGTCTGCGGCAGCACGCCGTTGCGCAGCGCCATGACCATCTTGATGACGCCGCCGACGCCGGCCGCGGCCTGCGAGTGGCCGAGGTTGGACTTGAGCGAGCCCAGCCACAGCGGACGGCCGGCGGGCCGGTCCTGGCCGTAGGTGTCGAGCAGGGCCTGGGCCTCGATCGGGTCGCCGAGCACCGTGCCGGTGCCGTGCGCCTCGACGGCGTCGACCTGGCCCGCCGAGAGCCGGGCGTTGGCCAGGGCGCGCAGGATGACGCGCTGCTGGGCGGGGCCGTTGGGGGCGGTGAGGCCGTTGCTGGCGCCGTCCTGGTTGATCGCGCTGCCGCGCACGACCGCGAGCACCTGGTGGCCGTTGCGCTGCGCGTCGGAGAGGCGCTCCAGCAGGAGCATGCCGACGCCCTCGGCCCAGCCGGTGCCGTCGGCGGCCTCCGCGAAGGGCTTGCAGCGGCCGTTGACGGCCAGGCCGCGCTGGCGGCTGAACTCGATGAAGGAGGACGGGGTGGACATGATCGTCGCACCGCCGGCCAGGGCCAGCGTGGAGTCGCCGTTGCGCAGCGACTGCACGGCGAGGTGGAGGGCGACCAGCGAGGAGGAGCAGGCGGTGTCGACGGTGACCGCCGGGCCCTCCAGCCCGAAGGTGTAGGCGAGTCGGCCGGAGAGCACGCTGGCCGCGTTGCCGGTGGCGAGGTGGCCCTCGGCGCCCTCGGCCTCGCCGGCGACGACCAGGCCCAGGTAGTCCTGGCCGGCGGTGCCGACGAAGACCCCGGTCTTTCCGCCCTTGAGCGCGGCCGGGTCGAGGCCGGCCCGCTCGAAGGCCTCCCAGGAGGTCTCCAGCAGCAGCCGCTGCTGCGGGTCCATCGCGAGGGCCTCACGCGGCGAGATCCCGAAGAAGCCCGCGTCGAACTCTCCCACCGCGCGCAGGAAGCCGCCCTCGCGCGCGTAGCTGGTGCCGGCGTGCTCCGGGTCCGGGTCGTACAGCCCGTCGAGGTCCCAGCCGCGGTCCTCGGGGAAGCCGCCGATGGCGTCCCGCCCGTCCGCGACCAGGTCCCACAGTCGTTCGGGGGTGTCGATGCCGCCGGGGTAGCGGCAGGCCATGCCCACGATGGCGATCGGTTCGCGGCTCTCCGCCTGGAGGTCCCTCAGCTGCTGCTTGGTCTGCTGGAGGTCCGCGGTCACCCACTTGAGGTAGTCGCGAAGCGTCTCTTCATTCGCCATGCGGAGGGCCACCTCATCGGGGTGAGCGGGTCCTCCGGGCACGCACGCGCACACGACTGGACCACAACAGTGAAGGGTTTCGCCCTGACGCTATGAAGGGCGGTGAAGGCGGACAACCCCTACCAGCCCCCCTAGGGCCCCCATGACGAAGCGGGGGTCGGGACAATTCCCGACCCCCGCTCAGCGGCCCGAATTCACGACGGATTCACGACGGAGAATTCACGGCCATTCGCTCCGAATGGGCGTCATCCCCTCCCGAGGTCGCGGTTGATGAGGGCGAAGAGTTCCTCGTCGCTGGTGGCGTCGAACGCGCTGCCGCCCACCGGCTCGGACTTGCCCGGACCGTCGTCCCACTGGGAGAGCAGCGCCTGCATCCGGACCTTGATCTTCGTCCGGGTCAGGTCGTCCGGCGCGGCGGCCGCCATGGCGGCCTCCAGCCGGTCGAGTTCGCCGAGCAGGTCGGTCGCGCTCGGCGCGCCGTCGGGGGCCAGCTCGGTGCGCAGGTGCCGGGCGAGCGCCAGCGGCGTCGGGTAGTCGAACACCAGCGAGGACGGCAGTCGCAGCCCGCCCAGCAGGTTGAGCCGGTTGCGCAGCTCCACCGCCGTCAGCGAGTCGAAGCCGAGCTCGTTGAACGCCCGGTCGGCCTCGACCTCCTCCACCCCGTGGTGGCCGAGCACCTCGGCCACGTGGGTGCGGACCAGGTCCAGCAGCAGCTGCTCCTGGCCGGCCTCCGGCAGCTCGGCGAGCTGCCCGCGCAGCTCGGCCGAGGCCTCGCCGTCGTCCGCCCGGTCCGCGGCGCCGTCGGTGCCCAGCGCCCGCCGGACCTCCGGCAGGTCGCCGATCAGCGGGCTGTGGCGCACCGCCGTGAAGCCGGGCGCGAACAGCGCCCAGTCCACGTCGGCGACGGTGACCGCGGTGTCGCCGTGGTCGAGGGCCGCGCCGAGGGCGGCGATGGCCGTCTCCGGGTCGAGCACCGGCAGGCCGCGGCGGCGCAGCTGCTCCTCCGCGTCGTCCTCGGCGGCCATGCCGCCGCCGCCCCACGGGCCCCACGCCACCGCGGTGGCGGTGAGGCCGGCGGCCCGGCGCTGCTCGGCGAGCGCGTCCAGGAATGCGTTGGCCGCGGCGTATCCGGCTTGGCCGGCACCGCCCCAGGTGGCGGCGATCGAGGAGAACAGGACGAATGCGTCGAGCGGTTCGGAATTCGCGCCGAACAATTCGTCCAGGTGCACCGCTCCGGCCACCTTCGCATTCACCACGTCGGCGAATTCGGAAATTCCGGTGGCACCGATCGGCGAGGCCTGGCTGACCCCTGCCGCGTGCACCACCGCCCGGACCGGGTCGCCGGCCTCGGCGAGCCCGGCGACCAGGGCCGCGAGCGCGGTCCGGTCGGCCGCGTCGCAGGCGGCCAGGGTGACCCGGGCGCCGAGGCCCTCCAGCTCCGCGCGCAGCTCGGCCGCGCCCGGGGCGTCGGCGCCCCGGCGGCTGGTCAGCACCAGGTGCTCGGCACCGTTGGCGGTCAGCCAGCGGGCGACCCGGGCGCCCAGGGCGCCGGTGCCGCCGGTGACCAGGACGGTGCCGCGGGCCTGCCAGCCGTCGACCGGGCCGGCCGGCAGCGGAGCGTGCTCCAGGCGCCGGACGTACGTGGCGTCGGCGCGCACCGCCAGCTGGTCCTCGCCCTCGCCGGCGGCCAGGGCGGCCGCGAGGCGGCGGCCGCTCCGCTCGTCGAGCGTCGCGGGCAGGTCGATCACACCGCCCCAGCGGTCCGGGTGTTCGAGGGCGGCGGTCCGGCCGAGGCCCCAGATCTGGGCCTGGCCGCCGTGTTCGATCCGCTCGCCGGCTCCGGCGGCGACCGCGCCGCTGGTGGCCAGCCACAGCGGGGCGGCGACGCCGGCCTCGCCGAGCGCCTGGACCAGCCGGACGCTCGCGGTCACGCCCGCCGACAGGGCGGGGTGCTCGGGGTGCGGGCGGTCGTCCAGGGCGAGCAGCGAGAGCACGCCGGTCGGGGCGTCCCCGTCGGCGGCCGCGCCGGCGAGCCGGGCGGCGAAGCCCTCGGCCTGCGCCTCGCCGGTGACCACCGTCAGCTGCCGGACGTCGGCGCCGTGTCCGCCGAGGGCGTCCGCGGCGGCCTGCGCCAGCTCGGCACCGGGGCCGTCGGCGGGCGCCACCAGCAGCCAGCTGCCGGTGAGCCCGGCTGCCGGGTCCTCCGGCAGGGTCTGCCAGGTGGCCCGGTAGCGCCAGGCGTCCAGGGTGGCGCGCTCCCGGCTCTGCCGGCGCCAGCCGGTCAGTGCGGGAAGCACCTCGCGCAGCGCCGAGCGGTTCTCCTCGGCGACGTCCAGCGTGTCGGCGAGCCGGGCGAGGTCGCCCTGTTCGACGGCCGTCCAGAACCGCTCCTCCGTCGGGTCGGCGGCTGCGGAGGGCGCGGCCGGCGCGTCGGCCGTGACGGCCTCGGGCCAGTAACGCTGCCGCTGGAAGGCGTACGTGGGCAGGTCGAGCGCCGGCACCGGCCGGTTCCCGTACAGGGCCGGCCAGTCGACGGCCGCCCCCTGGACGTGCAGCCGGGCCACGGCCCCGAGCAGGGTGCGGGCCTCGGGCCGGTCGCCGCGCAGGGCGGCGACGAGGACGGCGTTGCCGTCGGCGTCGACGCAGTCCTGGCCCATGGCGGTGAGCACACCGTCGGGGCCCAGCTCCAGGTACGTGGTCACGCCCTGAGCCTCCAGGGTGCGCATCCCGTCAGCGAAGCGGACGGCCTCGCGGACGTGGCGCACCCAGTACGCGGGCGAGCACAGCTCCTCGGCCGTGGCCATGTCCCCGGTGACGTTGGAGACCACCGGGATGCGCGGGGCGCTGTACGTCAGCCCCTCGGCAACAGCCCGGAACTCCTCCAACATCCCGTCCATCAGCGGCGAGTGGAACGCGTGCGAGACACTCAGCCGCTTGGTCTTCTCGAACTTCCCGGCGATCGCCAGGACTTCGGACTCCTCGCCCGAAACCACCACCGACGTCGGCCCGTTGATCGCCGCGATGCTCACCTGAGCGGTCAGCAGCGGCAGCACCTCCTCCTCCGAGGCCTTGACCGCCACCATCGCGCCGCCCTCGGGCAGCGCCTGCATCAGCCGGCCACGCGCCGCGACCAGCCTGACGGCGTCGTCCAGCGAGAGGACGCCCGCGACGTGCGCGGCCACCAGCTCACCGATCGAGTGGCCCACCAGGAAGTCCGGACGGACACCCCAGCTCTCCACCAGCCGGAACAGCGCCACCTCGACCGCGAACAGCGCGACCTGGGTGAACTCCGTCCGGGCGAGAACCGCAGCGTCCTCACCGAACACGGCGTCACGCAGCGGCAGTTCGACCCGAGCGCAGACCGCGTCGAAGGCGTCCGCGAACACCGGGTAGGCCTCGTACAGCTCACGCCCCATGCCCTGCCGCTGGCTGCCCTGCCCGGTGAAGGCGACGGCGGTGCGGCCGCTGCGGGCCAGGCCCTGGACGTAGCCGCTGCCGCTGCCGCCGGCGAGGGCGGTCAGGCTGGCGAGCAGCTCGGCACGGTCGGAGCCGAGCACGACGGCCCGGTGTTCGAACGTCGAGCGGGTCGCCGCCAGCGCGTGGCCGAGGTCGGCCGGCGCGAGGCCGGGGTTGTCCTCGACGAAGCCGCGCAGCCGCTCGGCCTGGGCCCGCAGGGCCGCCTTGCCACGGGCGGAGAGCACCCAGGGCAGCGCGTCGGCCGCCGGTCCTTCCGCGTCGCGGTCGACGGCCGGCCCGGCCTGGTCGGCCGTCGGGGCCTGCTCGATGAGGACGTGGGCGTTGGTGCCGGAGACACCGAAGGAGGAGACGCCCGCGCGGCGCGGTGCACCGGTCTCGGGCCAGTCCCTGGCCTCGGCGAGCAGTTCGACCGCGCCCGCCGACCAGTCGACGTTCGGCGTCGGCTCGTCCACGTGCAGGGTCTTCGGCAGGACGCCGTGCCGCATCGCCATCACCATCTTGATGATGCCGCCGACGCCGGCCGCCGCCTGGGTGTGGCCGATGTTGGACTTCAGCGAGCCCAGCCAGAGCGGCTCGCCGTTCTCGCCGCGCTCCTGGCCGTAGGTGGCCAGCAGCGCCTGCGCCTCGATCGGGTCGCCGAGGCGGGTTCCGGTGCCGTGCGCCTCGACCACGTCGACCTGACCGGCGGTCAGGCGGGCGTTGGCGAGGGCCTGGCGGATGACGCGCTGCTGGGCCGGGCCGTTGGGGGCGGTCAGACCGTTGCTGGCGCCGTCCTGGTTGACGGCGCTGCCGCGGACGACCGCCAGTACGCGGTGGCCGTTGCGACGGGCGTCGGACAGGCGCTCCAGCAGGAGCATGCCCGCGCCCTCGCCCCAGCCGGTGCCGTCCGCCGCCGCGGCGAAGGACTTGCAGCGGCCGTCGGCGGCCAGGCCGCGCTGGCGGCTGAACTCGACGAACACACCCGGGGTCGAGGTGATGATCACACCGCCGGCCAGGGCGAGCGAGCACTCGCCGCTGCGCAGCGACTGGGCCGCCAGGTGCAGGGCGACCAGCGAGGAGGAGCAGGCGGTGTCCACCGTCACCGCCGGGCCCTCAAGCCCGAAGGTGTAGGAGATCCGGCCGGAGGCGACGCTCGCCGCGTTTCCGGTCCCGACCAGGCCCTCGGCCTCCTGCGAACCCTCCAGCAGCGGCGCGTAGTCCTGGCCGTTGGTGCCGGCGAAGACGCCGACCCGGTCGCCGCGCACGGCGGCGGGGTCGATCCCGGCCCGCTCGAACGCCTCCCAGGTGACCTCCAGCAGCACCCGCTGCTGCGGGTCCATCGCCAGCGCCTCACGCGGCGAGATGCCGAAGAACATCGGGTCGAACTGCGCCGCGTCGTGCAGGAACCCGCCCTCACGGGCGTAGCTCTTGCCGCTCTTGGCCGGGTCCGGGTCGTACAGCCCGGCCAGGTCCCAGCCGCGGTCGGTCGGGAACGCGGTCACCGCGTCGGTGCCCTCCGACACCAGCCGCCACAGGTCCTCGGGCGACTGGACGCCGCCCGGGTAGCGGCAGGCCATCGCGACGATCGCGATCGGGTCGTCGTCCTCGGCCGAGTGACGGGCCGCCACCGGCAGGCCGTCGCCGTCCTGGGCGCCGAGCACCCGCGAGCGCAGGTGGTCGGCCAGGGCGGTGGCGTTCGGGTGGTCGAAGACCAGGGTCGGCGACAGCTTCAGCCCGGTGTCCCCGGCGAGGCGCTTGCTCAGCTCCACCGCGATCAGCGAGTCGAAGCCGAGCTCCTGGAACGCCCGGGTGGGCTCCACCGCGTCCAGGGTGGTGTGGCCGAGGACGGCCGCCACCTCGGAACGGACGAAGTCCAGCAGCACCCGGTCACGGTCCGCCGAGGGCACCTGCGCCAGCCGCTGGGCCAGCGAGGAGTCCGCGCCGGCCGGGACGGCCCGGGCGAGTTCGCGCACCTCGGGCAGGTCGCCGATCAGCAGGCCGGGCCGGTTCGCGGTGTAGCCGAGCGCGAAGCGCGCCCAGTCCACGTCCGCCACCAACGGGGCGCCGTCCGGCTCCGCGAGGGCGCCCGGCAGTGCCGCCAGCGCCGCCCGCGCGGTCAGCGGGCGCAGGCCCGCCCGCTCCCACGCACCGGTGGTCCCGGCGCGCTCGGCCTCCTCGGCCCAGGGGCCCCAGGCGATCACCGTCGCCGGCAGCCCGGCCGCGCGGCGCTCGGCGGCCAGGGCCGCCAGCTCCGCGTGCGCGACCGCGTCCACGCCGTGTCCGACGCCGCCGAGGACGCCGACCGCCGTGGAGCAGACCACGAACGCGGTCAGCGGCAGTGCGGCCGTCAGCTCGTGCAGCGCGCGCACCTCGGCGACCCGCTCGCGCACGGCCGCCGCCAACTCCCGCGGCGGGACGCCGTCCACGGCCCCGACCGGGGTCGCGGCACCGGCGTGCACCACGGCGGTCACCGGGTGGCGCTCCAGCAATGCGGCGAGCGCGGCGCGGTCGCCGGCCGGGGCGTCGACGACGGTGACCGGCACGCCGAACTCGGCCCGCAGCGCCTCCTCGTCCCGCTCCGTCCGGCCGGCCAGCACCAGGTGCTCGGCCCCGCCGGCGGCCAGGCGGGCGGCCAGCCGCTCGCCGACCACGCCGTCGGCGCCGCAGACCAGCACCGTCCCGGCCCCGTCCCACCACCGGTCGCCCGGCAGCGGGCGGCGCGCCGCCCGGACCAGGCGCGGCACCGACACGCCCGAGGAGCGCAGCACCAGCTGGTCCTCGCCGTCGGC
Organism: Kitasatospora sp. NPDC048298; assembly: GCF_043201465.1. Lineage (NCBI taxonomy): Bacteria > Bacillati > Actinomycetota > Actinomycetes > Kitasatosporales > Streptomycetaceae > Kitasatospora > Kitasatospora sp. NPDC048298. Next base: position 76,044 of record NZ_JBICYZ010000001.1, on the reverse strand, counting down.
CGCGCCCAGCACCTCGGTGAACCGGCCGAGCACCCGCTCGTCCAGCTCCTCCGGCAGGTCGATCAGACCGCCCCAGGCCTGCGGCGCCTCCAGCGCCAGCACCCGGCCGAGGCCCCACAGCCGCGCCCGCTCCGGGCGCACCGGCCCGTCGGCGTCGACCACCGCGCCGCCCCGGGTGGCCACCCACAGCGGGGCGGTCACACCGGCGTCGGCCAGCGCCTGCACCAGCGCGCCGGTCCGGGCCAGCAGGTCCTCCTCCCCGGCCCGCTCGGCCGGCACCGCCAGCAGGGACAGCACCCCGGTCAGGGCGCGGTCCTGCGGCAGGGCCCGGCCGAGCCGCGCCGCCGTCTCGTCGCGGTCGAGGCTTTCCTCGGCCAGCGGCAGCACCAGCAGCTCGGCGCCGGCCTCGGCGACCGCCCGCCGGACGGCCAGGACGTCGGCGTCCTGCGCCCGCTCGGCGGGCACCACGACCAGCCAGGTGCCGGTCGGCGCCCCGGCGGCCGGGGTGACCGGCTGCCAGGCGATCCGGTAGGCCGAGTCGGCGGCCTCGGCGAGTTCGCGCAGGCCCCGGTGCCAGGAGGACATCGCGGGCAGCACCGCGCTCAGCGGCTGCTCCCCGGTGACGTCCAGGGTCCGGGCCAGCCCGGCGAGGTCACCCTCGTCCACGGCCGCCCAGAACGCGGTCTCCGCCGGGTCCCGGTGGCCGTCGGCCGGCGCGGCCTGGGCCGTGCCGGGGCCGCCGAGCCAGTACTGCTCGCGCTGGAAGGCGTAGGTCGGCAGGTCCACCCGGCGGGCACCGGTGCCCGCGAACAGCGCCGACCAGTCCGGCGTCACACCGTGCGCGTGCAGGGCGGCCAGCGCCTCCAGCGCGGTCCGCGCCTCGGGCCGCTCGGCGCGCAGGGCGGCGGCGAAGGCCGCGTCCTGCCCGTCGACGCAGTCCTGGCCCATGGCCGAGAGCACACCGTCGGGGCCGAGCTCCAGGTACGTGGTGACGCCCTGGGCCTCCAGCGTCCGCATGCCGTCGGCGAAGCGGACGGCCTCGCGGACGTGCCGCACCCAGTACTCGGGCGAGCACAGCTCCTCCGCCGCGGCCAGCTCACCGGTCACGTTGGACACGACCGGGATCACCGGCTCGGCATAGGACAGGCCCTCGGCGACGGCCTGGAACTCCGCCACCATGCCGTCCATCAGCGGCGAGTGGAAGGCGTGGCTGACGTGCAGCCGCTTGGTCTTCTCGAACTGCCCGGCGATCGCCAGGACTTCATCCTCGTCGCCCGAAACCACCACGGAGGAAGGCCCGTTGATCGCGGCGATGCTGACGTTCTCGGTCAGCAGCGGCAGGATCTCGGCCTCGGTGGCCTTGACCGCGACCATCGCGCCGCCCTCGGGCAGCGCCTGCATCAGGCGGCCACGGGCCGCCACCAGGGTGACGGCGTCGTCCAGCGAGAGGACACCCGCGACATGCGCGGCCGCCAGCTCGCCGATCGAGTGACCGGCCAGGACGTCTGGACGGACCCCCCAGCTCTCGTACAGCCGGAACAGCGCCACCTCGACGGCGAACAGCGCCGGCTGGGTGAACTCCGTACGGGCGAGAACCGCGGCGTCCTCACCGAACACGGCTTCGCGCAGCGGCAGTTCGACCCGAGCGCAGACCGCGTCGAAGGCGTCCGCGAACACCGGGAAGGCGTCGTACAGCTCCCGGCCCATGCCGAGCCGCTGGCTGCCCTGACCGGTGAACAGGAACGCGAGCTTCCCGCCGCGCGGGGTGCCGCGCAGCAGCCCGGCGGCCGTACCACCCTCCGCCAGGGCCGCGAGCGAGCGCAGCAGCTCCGCCCGGTCGTCCGCGAGCAGCACCGCGCGACGGTTCAGGTCGGTGCGGCCGACCGCGAGCGAGTAGGCCAGGTCGGCCGGGCGCAGCCCGGCGTCGGCGGCCACCCGCGCGCTCAGCCGGCGGGCCTGGTCGCGCAGGGCGACCTCGGTACGGCCGGACAGCGCCACGAGCGCGGGGCCCTCGACCCCGACAGCCTCTGCCGGCTCTGCCGGCTCCGGCTCCACGGCCGGGGCGTGCTCCAGGATGACGTGGGCGTTGGTGCCGCTCACACCGAAGGCCGACACACCGGCCCGGCGCGGCCGCCCGGTCTGCGGCCAGTCCCGCTGCTCACTCAGCAGTTCCACCGCACCGGCCGTCCAGTCGACGTGCGTGGACGGCTCGTCCACGTGCAGCGTCCGCGGCAGGACGGCGTGCTGCATGGCCAGCACCATCTTGATCACGCCCGCCACACCGGCGGCCGACTGGGTGTGGCCGAGGTTGGACTTCAGCGAGCCCAGCCACAGCGGCTCGTCGTCCTCGCCGCGCTCCTGGCCGTAGGTGGCCAGCAGCGCCTGCGCCTCGATCGGGTCGCCCAGCACCGTGCCGGTGCCGTGCGCCTCGACCACGTCGACCTCGCCGCCGGACAGCCCGGCGTCGGCCAGCGCCGCGCGGATCACCCGCTGCTGGGACGGACCGTTCGGCGCGCTCAGGCCGTTGCTGGCGCCGTCCTGGTTGACGGCGGAGCCCCGGACGACGGCGAGCACGGGGTGCCCGTTGCGCCGCGCGTCGGACAGCCGCTCCAGCAGCACCAGACCCGCGCCCTCCGACCAGCCGGTGCCGTCGGCGGCCTCGGCGAACGGCTTGCACCGCCCGTCTGCGGCCAGCCCGCGCTGGCGGCTGAACTCGACGAACGCGCCCGGCGTCGCCATCACGGCGACACCGCCGGCCAGCGCCATCGAGCACTCGCCGCCGCGCAGCGCCTGCGCCGCGAGGTGGAGGGCGACCAGCGAGGAGGAGCAGGCGGTGTCAATGGTGACCGCCGGGCCCTCCAGACCGAAGGCGTACGCCATCCGGCCGGAGATCACACTGCCCGCGTTGCCCGTGAGCAGGTGGCCCTCCACGCCCTCCGGCAGCTCGGTCAGGCCGGAGCCGTAACCCGAGGGCGCGGCACCGAGGAAGACGCCGACCTGGCCGCCGCGCAGGGCCGCCGGGTCGATGCCCGCCCGCTCGAACGCCTCCCACGAGGTCTCCAGCAGCAGGCGCTGCTGCGGGTCCATCGCGAGGGCCTCACGCGGGCTGATGCCGAAGAACTCGGCGTCGAAGCGGCCCGCGTCGTACAGGAACCCGCCCTCGCGGGCGTAGCTGGTCCCGGCGTGCTCCGGGTCCGGGTGGTAGATCCCCTCCAGGTCCCAGCCGCGGTCGGCCGGGAAGCCGGCCACGGCGTCACCGCCGGCGGCCAGCAGCTGCCACAGCTCCTCGGGGGACCGCACGCCGCCGGGGTAGCGGCAGCTCATCGCGACGATCGCGATCGGGTCCTCCTCCCGGACGGTGGTGGCCACGACCGTCCCGGTGACCGGCTCGTCCGCGGCACCGAGCAGTTCGGTGCGCAGCAGGGCGGCCAGGGCGGCCGGGGTCGGGTGGTCGAACACCAGCGTGGCGGGCAGGCGCAGGCCGGTGGCCGCGTTGAGGCGGTTGCGCACCTCGACGGCGGTCAGCGAGTCGAAGCCCAGCTCCCGGAAGGCCCGGGCCGGGTCGACCTCGGCGGCCGAACCGTAGCCGAGGACCGCGGCGGCCTCGGTGCGGACCAGGTCCAGCAGGACCCGGTCACGGTCGCCCGCCGGCAGGGCGGTCAGCTTCCGCAGCAGCGGCGAGCCGCCGTCCGGGCCGGTACCCGCGCCGGCGTCGGCCGCCAGCGCGGCCAGGGCCTCCGGCACCTCCGCGATCAGCGGACGCGGCCGGGCGGCCGCGAAGGCCGGGGCGAACCGCCGCCAGTCGACGTCGGCCACGGCCAGGAACGTCTCGTCCTGCTCCAGCGCCTGCCGCAGCACGGTCAGCGCCAGCTCCGGGTCCATCGGCACCAGGCCGCGGCGGCGCATCTGCTCGCCCGCCGTGCCGTCCGACATCCCGCCCTCGGCCCAGGCACCCCAGGCCACCGACGTGGCCGTCAGGCCGCGCTCGCGCCGCATGCGCGCGATCGCGTCCAGGCCGGCGTTGGCCGCGGCGTACGAGCCCTGGCCGCCACCGCCCCAGACCCCCGCGTTGGAGGAGAAGAGGACGAAGGCGTCCAGCTCGGTGTCCCCGAGCAGCTCGTCCAGGTGCCGCGCGCCGGCGATCTTCGCCTGGGCGTTCGCGGCCAGCTCGGCCGCACCGGTGACGGCCAGCGGCACCGAGTCCCCGACACCGGCGGCGTGCATCACCGCCCGCACCGGCTCGCCCTGCCCGGCCAGACCCGCGACCAGCTCGGCCACCGACGCCCGGTCCGCGACGTCGCACGCGGCGACCGTCACCCGGGCACCGAGGCCCAGCAGCTCCTCGCGCAGCTCGGCCGCGCCGGGCGCGTCCAGGCCCCGACGGCTGGTCAGCACCAGGTGCTCGGCGCCGTTCTCGGCCAGCCAGCGGGCGACGTGGGCACCGATCGCCCCCGTACCGCCGGTGACCAGCACCGTGCCACGCGGCTGCCACGCCACGGCGGCCGGCGCGTCGCCCAGCGGGGCGCGCCGCAGCCGTCGGACGAACACGCCCGAGGAGCGGACGGCCGCCTGGTCCTCGTCACCGATCCCCGCCAGGACGGCGGCGACCCGCGCCCGGGAGCGCGCGTCCAGCTCGGCCGGCAGGTCCAGCAGGCCGCCCCAGCACTCCGGGTGCTCCAGTCCGGCCACCCGGCCTAGGCCCCAGACCTGCGCCTGCGCCGCGCTGTGCAGCCGGTCGGCGCCACCGGTCGCGATCGCGCCCCGGGTCGCCAGCCAGAGCCGGAGGTTCGCGCCGCCGTTCAGGCCACCGTTGACGCCGCCGTGCTCGGCGACGGCCCGGACCAGGTCGACGGTGTCGACCAGCCCGGACGCGACCACCGGGTGCTCGGCGTGCGGCGCCTCGTCCAGCGCGAGCAGCGACAGCACGCCGGACGGCGTCACGCCCTCCTCGGCGGCCGCGGCGAGAGCCCCGGCCAGGGCAGCGACCGCCCCGCCCGCCTCGACCCGCAGCACGCTCGGCTGCGCACCGTGCTCGGCCAGCAGCTCGGCGACCGCGGCCGGCAGCGGGTCCTCCGCTCCGAGGGAGGCGGGGACGAGGACCAGCCAGCCGCCGGTCAGCGTGCCGGTCGGCACCTCGGCGAGCGGCTTCCAGTCCACCCGGTAGCGCCAGCTGTCCACCGTGGAGTGGTCGCGCTGCTGACGGCGCCAGGCCGAGAGCAGCGGCAGGGCAGCGGCCAGGGCGGCACCGTCACCGGACGCCTCCAGGTCCAACTGCCGCACCAGCGTGTCGAGATCGCCGCTCTCCACGGCTTCCCAGAAGCGGCTGTCGGCCGGGGAGGCCGCCGCCGTGCCGGCGACCGCCGGGGTGGCGGCGGGCTTCGGCCAGTAGTGCTCGCGCTGGAAGGCGTAGGTGGGCAGGTCGACGCGGCTTGCGGTGTCCTGGAACTGGGCGCTCCAGTCGACGGTGGCGCCGTTAGACCAGGCCTCGGCGAGGGCGGTCAGGAAGCGTTCCCGGCCGCCCTGGTCGCGGCGCAGTGTGCCCTGGACGCTCGCCTCGGTGCCGGAGGCGTCGATGGACTCCTGGATGCCGACGGTCAGCACCGGGTGGGCGCTCACCTCGACGAACTGCGAGTGGCCGGACGCCAGCAGGGACTCGATGGTCGCCGCGAACTCCACCGTCTGGCGGAGGTTGCGGTACCAGTACGCGCCGTCCAGCGAAGCGCTGTCGATCAGTTCACCGGTCACGGTGGAGTGGAACGGGATCTCCGGAACGCGGGGCGTGACCGGGGACAGCAGCTCGGCGAGACGGGCCTCGATGCGCTCGACGTGCGCCGAGTGCGAGGCGTAGTCCACCGCGATGCGACGCGCCCGGATCTCCTGCCCGGTGCAGTGCTCCATCAGCTCGTCCAGGGCGTCCGCATCGCCGGAGACCACCACCGAGCTGGGGCCGTTGACCGCCGCGATCGAGATTCCCTCGCGGCCCTCCAGGAGTTCACGCACCTGCTCGGCGGGCAGCGGAACGGACACCATGCCACCCAGACCCGAGAGCTCGATGATCGCCTGGCTGCGCAGCGCCACCACCAGCGCGGCGTCCTCCAGGGAGAGGGCACCGGAGACGGCAGCGGCGGCGATCTCGCCCTGCGAGTGCCCCACCACCGCCGACGGCTCCACACCGTACGAACGCCACAGAGCAGCCAGGGAGACCATCACGGCGAACAGCACCGGCTGGACCACGTCCACCCGCTCCATCCAGTCGCTGTCCTCACCCGCGACGACGTCGAGCAGATCCCAATCCACATGCGGAGCAAGCGCCTTGGCGCACTCCTCCATCCGGGAACGGAACACCGGCTCATCCGCCAGCAGCCCCTGGGCCATGCCCAGCCACTGCGAACCCTGCCCCGGGAAGACCATGACGACCTTGCCGCCCGATCCGGAACCCCGGACCACCGACGACGCGCTCTCCCCTGCGGCCAGCGCACGGAGACCGGCGAGCAGCTCGTCCCGCCCGTCGCCGACCACCACGGCCTTGTGCTCGAACACCGCCCGCGAGGACACCAGCGAGTAGCCGACGTGCGCCGGCCGCTCGTCCGCGACCGCCGCCAGCAGACGCTGCGCCTGCTCCCGCAGCGCGGCCTCGGTACGACCCGACAGAGCCCAGGGCAGCACGCCCGTGGCCTCGTCGGCCGGAGCCGCCTCGATCGGCGCGGCCTCGGGGGCCTGCTCGATGATGGCGTGCGCGTTGGTACCGCTGAAGCCGAAGGAGGAGACGGCCGCGCGACGCGGACGCCCGGTCTCCGGCCACGGCCGGGCCTCGGTCAGCAGCTCGACCGCGCCCGAGGCCCAGTCGATGTGCGGCGACGGCTCGTTGACGTGCAGCGTCTGCGGCAACATGCCGTGCCGCATCGCCATGACCATCTTGATGATGCCGCCGACACCGGCCGCCGCCTGGGTGTGACCGATGTTGGACTTCAACGAGCCCAGCCACAGCGGCTCTTCGGCACGCTCCTGCCCGTAGGTCGTCAGCAGCGCCTGCGCCTCGATCGGGTCACCCAGCGAGGTGCCGGTGCCGTGCGCCTCGACCGCGTCGACCTGCTCGGCCGACAGTCCGGCGTTGGCCAGGGCCTGGCGGATCACCCGCTGCTGGGACGGGCCGTTCGGGGCGGTGAGGCCGTTACTGGCACCGTCCTGGTTGATCGCACTGCCACGGACCACCGCGAGCACCTGGTGGCCGTTGCGCTGCGCGTCGGACAGCCGCTCCAGCAGGAGCATGCCGACACCCTCACCCCAGCCGGTGCCGTCCGCGTCGGCCGAGAAGGCCTTGCAGCGGCCGTCGACCGAGAGGCCGCGCTGGCGGCTGAACTCGATGAACGCGCCCGGGGTGGCCATCACGGTCACACCGCCGGCCAGGGCCATCGTGCACTCGCCGCTGCGCAGGGCCTGGATGGCCCAGTGCAGAGCGACCAGCGAGGAGGAGCAGGCCGTGTCGACGGTGACCGCCGGGCCCTCAAGCCCGAAGGTGTACGCCAGACGCCCGGAGACCACGCTGCCAGCGTTGCCCGTACCGAGGTGCCCCTCGACGTCCTCCTCCGCGCTGGTCAGCACCGAGGTGTAGTCGTGGTACATCACACCGGCGAAGACGCCGGTCGCGCTGCCGCGCAGGGTGGCCGGATCGATGCCGGCCCCCTCGAAGGCCTCCCAGGAGGTTTCGAGCAGCAGACGCTGCTGCGGGTCCATGGTGAGCGCCTCGCGCGGGGAGATCCCGAAGAACCGCGCGTCGAAGCGGCCCGCGTCGTGCAGGAAGCCACCCTCGCGGGCGTAGCTCGTCCCCTGGTGCTCCGGGTCCGGGTGGTAGAGCGCGTCGAGGTCCCAGCCACGGTCGGTCGGGAACGACGTGATGCCGTCACCGCCCTCCGCGACCAGCCGCCACAGGTCCTCGGGCGAGGCGACCCCGCCCGGGTAGCGGCAGGCCATGCCGACGATCGCGATCGGCTCGTCCACGACGGTCGTGGACAGCACCTCGGCCACCACCGGTGCCTCACCGACGAGCTCGTCGCGGATGAAGTCGGCCAGCGCGGCGGGCGTCGGGTAGTCGAACACCAGCGTGGCCGGCAGCCGCAGACCGGTGGCCGCGTTGAGACGGTTGCGCAGTTCGACGGCGGTCAGCGAGTCGAAGCCCAGCTCCCGGAAGGCCCGGGCCGGGTCGACCTCGGCGGCCGAACCGTGCCCCAGGACCTCGGCCACCTGCGTACGGACCACCTCGCGGACGGTCTCGTCGCGGCGCGCGGCCGGCAGAGCCAGCAGGCGCTCCGCCAGCGAACCGGCGGCCGCGGTGCTGCCGCTCGCGGCGGTCCGGCGGCGCGGCGTACGGACGAGTCCGCGCAGCAGCGGCGGAACGTCGCTGCTTCCGACCGCCGTGACGGGGTCGAGGTGCATGGGGACGACCAGGGCGCGCTCCAGGGTGAGCGCACCGTCGAAGAGGGCCAGACCCTCCTGCGACCGCAGCGGCGCCACGCCGGCCCGGGCCAGACGACGGACGTCCGCGTCCGACAGGCTGGTGGCCATGCCGCCGTCCTCGGCCCACAGGCCCCAGGCCATCGACATACCGGGCAGGCCGTCGGCGCGGCGCTGCGCGGCGAGCGCGTCCAGGAACGCGTTCGCGGCCGCGTAGTTGCCCTGACCGGCGGCTCCCAAGACGCCGGAGGCCGAGGAGAACAGGACGAACGCCGACAGGTCCATTCCGGCGGTCAGCTCGTGCAGGATCACCGCCGCGTCCACCTTCGGACGCAGCACCGCGGCCAGGCGCTCCGGCGTCAGCGACGACACCACACCGTCATCCAGGACGCCCGCCGTGTGGACCACCGCCGACAGCGAACGACCCTCCAGCAGCGCCGCGACAGCGTCGCGGTCGGACACGTCGCAGGCGACGACATCCACCTCGACGCCCAACCCGGCCAGCTCGTCACGCAGTTCGGAAGCGCCCGGCGCCTCCAAACCGCGACGGCTGGTCAGCACCAGACTCCGCACCCCATGCACCGTGACCAGGTGCCGGGCCACCAACGAGCCCAGACCACCCGTACCACCCGTGACGAGAACCGAGCCCTCACCCAGCGACACGCTGCTCTCCGAGGAGGCGGAGACGCGCACCAGGCGAGGCGCGAACGCCACGCCCCCACGCACCGCCACCTGCGGCTCACCACACGAAAGGACACCTGACGGCAGCTCCGCACCGGACTCCAGGTCCACCAGCACCAGCCGGTCCGGGTTCTCCGACTGCGCCGAGCGCACCAGACCCCAGACCACCGACTCCGCCAGACCCGCAACACCCGACGCCGCATCGACCGACACAGCACCACGCGTCACCACAGCCAGCGTCGAAGCGGCGAACCGCTCCTCCGCCAGCCAGCCCCGCACCAGCTCCAGCGCACGGACCGCAGCCGCGTGCACCTCCTCGGCACCGGCACCGTCCGCAGAACCGAACTCCACCGCCACCAGCGACGGCACAACCTCCACGGCATCCAGCTCCGCGAGGTCACCCACCACGAGGACCTCGCGGCCCGTCTCACCGAGCGCGATCTCCGCCCAGTCGACACCGAACAGCGAGTCGATCGACTCACCCGCGGCCGCCAACTGCCCGGCGACCACCGGCCGCAGAGCCAGCGAACCGACGGTCCCGACCGGCTGCCCCTCGGCGTCCGCCAGCGTCAGCGACACCGTGTCCGTACCGGCGGACACCAGCCGCACCCGCAGCGCGTCCGCGCCCGAGGCGACCAGCGACACATCGGACCACGCGAACGGCAGGTGCGCCTGGCCCTCGGCCCGGACGAACCCGCCCAGCCCCACAGCCTGCACCGCCGCGTCCAGCAGCGCCGGATGCAGACCGAAACCGGCCGCCTCCCCAGCGATCTCCTCCGGCAGCGCCACCTCGACGAACACCTCGCCGTCCCGGCGCCACGCCGACCGCAGACCCTGGAACGCCGGCCCGTACACCAGCCCGGCCTCGGCCAGACCCCGTGCGAACGCCTCCACATCCACGGCCTCGGCGTCAGCCGGCGGCCACTCCACCAGGCCCGCACCCTCAGCAGCCGACGCACCCTCCGCCAGCACACCCGAGACATGACGCGTCCAGAGGCCGTCCTCACCGGCGCCCTCGGCCCGCGAGTGGACCGTCACCGAACGACGGCCCTCACCATCGGGCTCTCCGACCCGGACCTGGACCTGCACACCGCCCGACTCCGGAAGCACCAGCGGCGCCTCCAGCGTCAGCTCCTCCACCAGCGAGCAACCCACCTGGTCGCCGGCCCGCACCGCGAGCTCGACAAAGGCGGTCCCGGGCAGGATCACCGAACCCAGCACCGTGTGATCGGCCAGCCAGGCGTGCGACTGGAGCGAGAGCCGGCCGGTGAACAGCACACCGTCCGCATCGGCCAGCGACACCGCCGCACCCAACAGCGGGTGGTCCGCCGCACCCAGGCCGGCGGACTGCACGTCCCCGGTCGCGGCCGGAGAGTGGAGCCAGAACCACTCGCGGTCGAAGGCGTACGTCGGCAGACCCATGACCTGGGCCCCGGCCTCCGCGAAGAACCCTCGCCAGTCGACCTGGACGCCCTGGACGTGCGCGGTGACGAGCGCCGTCAGCGCGCTCTGCGCCTCGGGCCGCTCGGCGCGCAGCGCCGGGGTGAACACGCCCTGCTCGACGCACTCCTGGCCCATGGCCGAGAGCACGCCGTCCGGGCCGAGCTCGACGAAGGTCGTGACGCCCTGGGCCTCCAGGGCCCGCATGCCGTCGGCGAAGCGGACCGCCTGGCGGACGTGCTGCACCCAGTACTCGGGCGAGCACAGTTCCTCGGCCGTCGCGACCGAGCCGGTCACGTTGGACACCACCGGGATCGTCGGCTCGGCGTAGCTCAGGCCCTCGGCGACGGCCCGGAACTCCTCCAGCATGCCGTCCATCAGCGGCGAGTGGAACGCGTGCGAGACCTTGAGCTTCTTGCTCTTCTCGAACCGACCGGCGATGGCGAGAACTTCATCCTCGTCACCCGAAACCACCACGGAGGTCGGCCCGTTGATGGCGGCGATGCTGACGTTCTCGGTGAGCAGAGGCAGGACGTCGGCCTCGGTGGCCTTGACCGCCACCATCGCTCCGCCCTCGGGCAGCGCCTGCATCAGCCGGCCGCGAGCGGCGACCAGGGCCACCGCGTCGTCCAGCGACAGGACGCCCGCGACGTGCGCGGCCGCCAGCTCGCCGATCGAGTGGCCGACCAGGAAGTCCGGACGGACACCCCAGCTCTCGAAGAGACGGAACAGCGAAACCTCGACGGCGAACAGCGCCAGCTGCGTGAACTCGGTGCGGGCAAGGACGTCCGCGTCCGCGCCGAACACCGCCTCCTTCAGCGGCAGTTCGACCCGCTCGCATACGGCGTCGAAGGCCTCCGCGAACACCGGGTAGGCCTGGTACAACTCACACCCCATGCCGGGACGCTGGCTGCCCTGCCCCGTGAACAGGAACGCCAGCTTCCCGCCCGCTGCCCCGGTCACCAGCCCGGCGGCCGTGCCGCCCTCGGCGAGTGCCGTGAGGGCTCGGACGACGCTGTCCCGGCTGTCCGCGACGACACCGGCGCGGAGGTCCATCGTCGCGCGGGTGGTGGCCAGCGAGTAGGCGAGGTCGGTGACCCGCAGCTCGGGCTCGGCCTCGACCAGGCTGAGCAGACGCTGCGCCTGACCGCGCAGAGCACCCTCACTCTTCGCGGACAGCACCAACGGCGCCTGGCCGTCCTCGGTCGACAGACGCTCCGAACGCTTCTCCACCGGAGCCTGCTCGATGATGGCGTGCGCGTTGGTGCCGCTGAAGCCGAAGGAGGAGACGGCCGCGCGACGCGGACGTCCGGTCTCCGGCCACGGCCGGGCCTCGGTCAGCAGCTCGACGGCGCCCGAGGCCCAGTCGATGTGCGGGGACGGCTCGTCGACGTGCAGGGTCTGCGGCAGCATGCCGTGCCGCATCGCCATGACCATCTTGATGATGCCGCCGACGCCGGCCGCCGCCTGGGTGTGACCGATGTTGGACTTCAACGAGCCCAGCCACAGCGGCTCTTCGGCACGCTCCTGGCCATAGGTGGCCAGCAGTGCCTGCGCCTCGATCGGGTCGCCGAGGGTGGTGCCGGTGCCGTGCGCCTCGACCGTGTCCACGTCGGTGGCCGTGAGGCGCGCGTTGGCGAGGGCCTGGCGGATGACCCGCTGCTGGGACGGGCCGTTGGGGGCGGTCAGCCCGTTGCTCGCGCCGTCCTGGTTGATCGCCGAGCCACGGACGACCGCGAGCACCTGGTGCCCGTTGCGCTGGGCGTCGGACAGCCGCTCCAGGAGGAGCATGCCGACACCCTCGGACCAGCCGGTGCCGTCCGCGTCGGCCGAGAAGGCCTTGCAACGGCCGTCGGCCGCCAGACCGCGCTGCTTGCTGAACTCGATGAACGCGCCCGGGGTGGACATGACCGTCACACCGCCGGCCAGGGCCATCGTGCACTCGCCCTCGCGCAGGGCCTTCGTCGCCCAGTGCAGGGCGACCAGCGAGGAGGAGCAGGCGGTGTCGATGGTGACCGCCGGGCCCTCCAGGCCCAGGGTGTAGGCCACCCGGCCGGAGGCGATGCTGCTCGAACCGCCCGTGCCGAGGTAACCCTCGACACCGGCCGGAATCGCGTGCAGACGCGAGGTGTAGTCGTGGTACATCACGCCGGCGAACACGCCGGTCGCGCTGCCCTTCATCGAGGCCGGGTCGATGCCCGCGCGCTCGAACGCCTCCCAGGACGTCTCCAGCAGCAGGCGCTGCTGCGGGTCCATCGCCGACGCCTCACGCGGGCTGATCCCGAAGAACGCCGGGTCGAACAGACCCGCGTCGTGCAGGAAACCACCCTCCGTGACGTAACTCGTGCCGGAGAGACCCGAGTTGACGTCCTCCAGAGCGTCCAGGTGCCAGCCACGGTCAGTGGGGAAGGACGTGATGCCGTCACCGGCGCCGAGCACCAGCTGCCACAGGTCCTCGGGCGAGGCGACCCCACCCGGGTAGCGGCAGGCCATGCCGACGATCGCGATCGGCTCGTCCACGACGGTCGTGGACAGCACCTCGGCCACCACCGGGGCCTCACCCACGAGCTCGTCGCGGATGAACTCGGCGAGCGCGGACGGCGTCGGGTAGTCGAAGACCAGCGTGGCCGGCAGGCGCAGACCGGTGGCCGCGTTCATCCGGTTGCGCAGCTCGACCGCCGTCAGCGAGTCGAAGCCCAGCTCCCGGAAGGCGCGGGTCAGGTCGACCCCCTCCGCCGAGGCGTAGCCGAGGACCTCGGCCACCTGGGTGCGAACCACCTCGCGGACCACCTCGTCGCGGCGCGCGGCCGGCAGGGCGAGCAGGCGCTCGGCCAGCGAACCGGCAGCAGCGGAACCGCCACGCGCGGCGGTCCGACGGCGCGGCGCACGGACCAGGGCCCGCAGCAGCGGCGGGACCTCACCCCCGCCGACCATGGCCACCGGGTCCAGGTGCATCGGGACCACCAGGGCGCGCTCCAGCGTGAGCGCACCGTCGAACAGGGCCAGACCCTCCTGCGCCCGCAGCGGCGCCACGCCCGCCCGGGCCAGGCGACGAACGTCGGCCTCGCTCAGGCTGGTGGCCATGCCACCGTCCTCGGCCCACAGACCCCACGCCAGCGACGTGCCCGGCAGCCCCTCGGCCCGGCGGCGGGCCGCCAGAGCGTCCAGGAACGCGTTGGCCGCAGCGTAGTTGCCCTGACCGGCCGCACCGAACACACCCGACACGGAGGAGAACAGGACGAACGCCGACAGGTCCATCCCTGCCGTCAGCTCGTGCAGGATCACCGCCGCGTCCACCTTCGGACGCAGCACCGCCGACAGGCGCTCCGGCGTCAACGCCGACACCACACCGTCGTCCAGGACACCGGCGGTGTGGACCACCGCCGACAGCTCCCGGCCTTCCAGCAGCGCCGCGACGGCCGCGCGGTCGGTCACGTCGCACGCCGCGATCTCGACCTCGGCGCCCAACTCGGCCAGCTCGTCCCGCAGTTCGACGGCACCCGGCGCGCCCAGGCCGCGACGGCTGGTCAGCACCAGACTCCGCACCCCGTACGCAGTGACGAGGTGCCGGGCCACCAGCGAGCCCAGACCGCCCGTGCCACCCGTGACGAGAACCGAGCCCTCGCTCAGCGACGGCACAGCGTTGTCCGACGAGGCGGCCGAGACCCGGACCAGACGCGGCGCGAACGCCACTCCCCCACGCACCGCCACCTGCGGCTCGCCGGACTCCACAACACCCGACGGCAGTTCGGCACCCGCCTCCAGGTCCACCAGCAGGAACCGCTCCGGGTTCTCCGACTGCGCCGAGCGCACCAGACCCCAGACCACCGACTCCGCCAGACCCGCAACACCCGACGCCGCATCGACCGACACAGCACCACGCGTCACCACGACCAGCGTCGAAGCGGCGAACCGCTCCTCCGCCACCCAGCCCCGCACCAGCTCCAGCGCACGGACCGCAGCCGCGTGCACCTCCTCGGCACCGGAACCGTCCGCAGAACCGAACTCCACCGCCACCAACGACGGCACAACCTCCACGGCATCCAGCTCCGCGAGGTCACCCACCACGAGGACCTCACCGCCAGCCTCACCGAACGCGACCCGTGCCCAGTCGACACCGAACAGCGAGTCGGTCGACCCACCCGCGGCCGCCAACTGCCCGGCGGCCACCGGCCGCAGAGCCAGCGAACCGACGGTCCCGACCGGCTGCCCCTCGGCGTCCGCCAGCGTCAGCGACACCGCGTCCGCACCCGCCGACACCAGCCGCACCCGCAGCGCGTCCGCACCCGAGGCGACCAGCGACACATCGGACCACGCGAACGGCAGGTGCGCCTGGCCCTCGGCCCGGACGAACCCGCCCAGCCCAACAGCCTGCACCGCCGCGTCCAGCAGCGCCGGGTGCACACCGAACGACCCGGCATCCCCGCTCACCGCCTCCGGCAGCACGACCTCGGCGAACACCTCACCGTCCCGACGCCAGGCGGCCCGCAGACCCTGGAACGCCGGCCCGTACACCAGCCCGGCCTCGGCCAGACCCCGTGCGAACACCTCCACATCCACGGCCTCGGCACCCGCCGGCGGCCACTCCACCAGACCCGCACCCTCAGCAGCCGACGCACCCTCCGCCAGCACACCCGAGACATGACGGACCCACTCCGACGAGCCCTCGGCCCGACCGTGCACAGCCACCGAACGACGCCCGGACGCGTCCACCGCGCCCACCGTCACCTGGACCTGCACACCACCCGACCCCGGAAGCACCAACGGCGCCTCCAGCGTCAACTCCTCCACCAACGAGCAACCCACCTGGTCACCCGCACGCACCGCAAGCTCGACGAACGCCGTGCCCGGAACGATCACCGAACCCAACACCGCATGATCGGCCAGCCACGGGTGCGACTCCACCGACAGACGACCCGTGAACAGGAAGCCCTCCGCATCGGCGAGAGCCACCGCCGCACCCAGCAGCGGGTGGTCGGCCTCGCCGAGACCGGCGGCCGTCATGTCACCGGCGAGCGACGGGACGTGGAGCCAGAAGCTCTCACGCTCGAACGCGTACGTCGGCAGGTCGACCCGACGGGCACCGACCCGAGAGGCCAGGCTGCTCCAGTCCGCGGCGGCACCGTGGGCGAACGCCGTCGCCAGCGCGGAGACCGCCGTTCGCGGCTCCGGTCGCTCGGCACGCAGCGCCGGCACGAACACCCCGCCGTCGACGCACTCCTGGCCCATGGCCGAGAGCACGCCGTCCGGGCCGAGCTCGACGAAGGTGGTGACACCCTTGGCCTCCAGGGCCCGCATGCCGTCGGCGAAGCGAACGGCCTGGCGGACGTGGCGCACCCAGTACTCGGGCGAGCACAGCTCCTCGACCGTCGCAACCGAGCCGGTGACGTTGGAGACGACCGGGATGCGCGGGGCGCTGTACGTCAGCCCCTCGGCAACAGCCCGGAACTCCTCCAACATCCCGTCCATCAGCGGCGAGTGGAACGCGTGCGAGACACTCAGCCGCTTGGTCTTCTCGAACTGCCCAGCGATCGCGAGGACTTCGGACTCCCCGCCCGAAACCACCACGGAGGAAGGCCCGTTGATCGCCGCGATGCTCACCTGGGCGGTCAGCAGCGGCAACACCTCCTCCTCCGAGGCCTTGACCGCCACCATCGCACCGCCCTCCGGCAGCGCCTGCATCAGCCGGCCGCGAGCGGCGACCAGCGCCACCGCGTCGTCCAGCGACAGCACACCAGCGACATGCGCGGCCACCAGCTCACCGATCGAGTGGCCCACCAGGAAGTCCGGACGGACACCCCAGCTCTCGAAGAGCCGGAACAGCGCGGTCTCCACCGCGAACAGCGCGACCTGGGTGAACTCCGTACGGGCGAGAACCGTAGCGTCCTCCCCGAACACCGCCTCCTTCAGCGGCAGTTCCACCCGCGCGCGCACCGCGTCGAAGGCCTCCGCGAACACCGGGAACGCCTCGTACAGCTCACGCCCCATCCCGGGACGCTGACTCCCCTGCCCCGTGAACAGGAACGCCAGCTTCCCGCCGCCGGCCAGGCCCTGGACCACCTGCGGGTCGGACTGGCCGTCGGCCAGTGCCCACAGGCCGGCGATCAGGGCGTCCCGGTCCTCGCCGAGGACCACGGCCCGCTGCTCCAGGACCGTGCGGGTGGTCACCAGCGAGTGCGCGACGTCGGCGACCGGAAGCCGGTCGTCGGCCGTCACCAGCGCGTGCAGGCGCTCGGCCTGGCGCCGCAGGGAGTCCTCTCCCCGTGCGGTGACGACGAACGGCGTGACGACGGTCGGGGCCGCGTCCGTCCCGGCGACGGCCGTGGCCGGCCGCTTCTCCGCCGGGGCCTGCTCGATGATCGTGTGGGCGTTGGTGCCGCTGATACCGAAGGAGGAGACGGCCGCGCGACGCGGGCGCCCGGTCTCCGGCCACGGCCGGGCCTCGGTCAGCAGCTCGACCGCGCCCTCCGTCCAGTCGATGTGCGGGGACGGCTCGTCCACGTGCAGGGTCTGCGGCAGGACACCGGCGCGGATCGCCATCACCATCTTGATGACGCCCGCGACACCCGCGGCGGCCTGGGTGTGGCCCAGGTTGGACTTCAGCGACCCGAGCCAGAGCGGCTCTTCGGTGCGCTCCTGGCCGTAGGTGGCGAGCAGCGCCTGGGCCTCGATCGGGTCACCCAGCGAGGTGCCGGTGCCGTGCGCCTCGACCACGTCGATCTGGTCGGAGCTGAGGCGGGCGTTGGCGAGCGCCTGGCGGATGACGCGCTGCTGGGACGGCCCGTTGGGGGCGGTCAGGCCGTTGCTGGCACCGTCCTGGTTGACGGCGCTGCCGCGCATGACCGCCAGCACCTGGTGGCCGTTGCGCTGCGCGTCGGACAGCCGCTCGACGAGCAGCATGCCGACGCCCTCGGACCAGCCGGTGCCGTCCGCCGCGGCGGCGAACGACTTGCAGCGGCCGTCGGCCGCCAGGCCGCGCTGCTTGCTGAACTCGATGAAGGTGCCGGGGGTGGCCATCACGGTCACACCGCCGGCGAGAGCCATGGTGCACTCGCCGTTGCGCAGGGCCTGGGCGGCCAGGTGGAGGGCGACCAGCGAGGAGGAGCAGGCCGTGTCGACGGTGACCGCCGGGCCCTCGAGACCGAAGGTGTACGCCAGGCGGCCGGACAGCACGCTGCCCGCGTTGCCGGTGCCGAGGTAGCCCTCGATCTCCTCGGGAATGGTCTGCAGGCGCGCGGCGTAGTCGTGGTACATCACGCCGGCGAAGACGCCGGTGGCGCTGCCCTTCATCGAGGCCGGGTCGATGCCCGCGCGCTCGAACGCCTCCCAGGAGGTCTCCAGCAGCAGGCGCTGCTGCGGGTCCATGGCGAGCGCCTCGCGCGGCGAGATGCCGAAGAACACCGGGTCGAAGCGGTCCGCGTCGTGCAGGAAGCCGCCCTCGCGGGTGTACGTCGTGCCGGAGCGGACGGACTCGGGGTCGTACAGGCCCTCGACGTCCCAACCGCGGTTGGTCGGGAAGAGCGAGATGCCGTCGCCGCCGCCGAGCACGAGCTGCCACAGGTCCTCGGGCGAGGCGACCCCGCCCGGGTAACGGCAGGCCATGCCGACGATCGCGATCGGCTCGTCGTCCCCGCCCGAGGCCGTCTGGGCCTTCACGACCGCGGTGGCCGCGGCCGGTTCGAGGTGTCCGAGCAGTTCGGTGTGCAGGTGGTCGGCCAGGGCGGTGGGCGTCGGGTAGTCGAAGACCAGCGTGGCCGGCAGCCGCAGGCCGGTGGCTGCGTTGAGGCGGTTGCGCAGCTCGACGGCGGTCAGCGAGTCAAAGCCCAGCTCACGGAAGGCCCGGACGGCGTCCACCGCGTCGGCGGACGGGTAGCCCAGCGCCGTGGCGGCGTTGCCGCGGACCAGGTCCAGCAGCGAACGGTGCTGCTCCTCGGTCGACAGGGTGCTCAACTGGCCCACCAGCGTGGCGGCGGAGCCGCTGCTGACGTCCACCTTGCGGCGGCGCGGGGTACGGACGAGTCCGCGCAGCAGCGGCGGGACGTCGCCGGTGCCGACCGCCGTGACGGGGTCGAGGTGCATCGGGACGACCAGGGCGCGCTCCAGGGTGAGCGCGCCGTCGAACAGGGCCAGGCCCTCCTGGGCGCGCAGCGGGGCGACGCCCGCGCGAGCAAGGCGACGGACGTCGGCCTCGCTCAGGGCGGCGGACATGCCGCCGTCCTCGGCCCACAGGCCCCACGCGAGCGAGGTGGCGGGCAGGCCGTCGGCCCGGCGCTGCTCGGCGAGCGCGTCCAGGAACGCGTTCGCGGCGGCATAGTTGCCCTGGCCGGCGGCACCGAAAACGCCGGAGGCGGAGGAGAACAGGACGAACGCCGACAGGTCCATCCCTGCCGTCAGCTCGTGCAGGATCACCGCCGCGTCGACCTTCGGACGCAGCACCGCCGACAGCCGCTCCGGCGTCAGCGACGACACCAGGCCGTCATCCAGGACACCGGCGGTGTGGACCACCGCCGACAGTTCCCGGCCTTCCAGCAGCGCCGCGACAGCGTCGCGGTCGGACACGTCGCACGCGACGACATCCACCTCGACGCCCAACCCGGCCAGCTCATCACGCAGTTCGGAAGCGCCAGGCGCGCCCAGGCCGCGACGGCTGGTCAGCACCAGACTCCGCACACCGTGCGCCGTGACCAGGTGCCGGGCCACCAACGAGCCCAGACCACCCGTACCACCGGTCACCAGGACCGAGCCCTCACCCAGCGACAGGCTGCTCTCCGAGGAGGCGGAAACGCGCACCAGGCGAGGCGCGAACGCCACACCCCCACGCACCGCCACCTGCGGCTCACCGGACTCCACAACGCCCGACGGCAGTTCGGCGCCCACCTCCAGGTCCACCAGCACCAGCCGGTCCGGGTTCTCCGACTGCGCCGAGCGCACCAGACCCCAGACCACCGACTCCGCCAGACCCGCAACACCCGACGCCGCATCCACAGCAACGGCACCACGCGTCACCACGACCAGCTTCGAAGCGGCGAACCGCTCCTCCGCCAGCCAGCCCCGCACCAGCTCCAGGGCCCACACACCGGCGGCGTGCGTGGCCTCGGCCACGTCACCGCCGCCCGCCTGCGGTGCCTCGACGACCACGACCTCCGGGACCTCGTCCGCGGCCAGCTCGGCCGGCGACGAAACCATCCGAACGTCCGCACCCGACCCGGCCCCGAGCGCGATCTGCGCCCAGTCCATGCCGAACAGCGACTCGCCGCCACGGCTGCCCGCCGCCGTCAGCTGCCCGGCGACCACCGGCCGCAGCACCAGCGACTCCACCGAACCGACCGGACGGCCCTCGGCGTCCGCGAGCGTCAGCGACACCGCGTCCGTACCGGCGGACACCAGCCGCACCCGCAGCGCACCCGCGCCCGAGGCGACCAGCGACACACCCGACCACGCGAACGGCAACCGGCCCGCTCCCGCGTCCTCCACCAGGCCACCGAGCCCGACCGCGTGCAACGCCGCGTCCAGCAGCGCCGGGTGCAGACCGAAACCGGCCGCCTCCCCCGCCACCGCCTCCGGCAGCGCCACCTCGGCGAACACCTCGCCGTCGCGACGCCACGCCGAGCGCAGACCCTGGAACACCGGGCCGTAACCGAACCCGACGCCCTCCATCGCCCCGTAGAAGCCGTCCAGCTCCACCGCCTCGGCACCCGCCGGCGGCCACTCCACCAGACCCGCACCCTCAGCAGCCGACGCACCCTCCGCCAGCACACCCGAGACATGACGGGTCCAGAGGCCGTCCTCACCGGCGCCCTCGACCCGCGAGTGGACCGTCACCGAGCGACGACCCCCGCCGTCGGGCGCACCGACCCAGACCTGGACCTGCACACCGCCCGACTCCGGAAGCACCAGCGGCGCCTCCAGCGTCAACTCCTCCACCAGCGAGCAACCCACCTGGTCACCCGCCCGCACGGCAAGCTCCACGTACGCCGTGCCCGGAACGATCACCGAACCCAGCACCGCATGGTCGGCCAGCCACGGGTGCGACTCCACCGACAGACGACCCGTGAACAGGAAGCCCTCCGCATCGGCCAGCGACACGCCGGCCCCCAGCAGCGGGTGATCGGCCGCACCCAGGCCCAGCGAGGCGACCTCGCCCAGCCAGCCCGAAGCCACCGCCGGCCAGTAGCGCTCACGCTGGAACGCGTACGTCGGCAGCTCGACCCGGTGGTTGCCGGAGTCGAAGTAGGAGGTCAGGTCGAGCTCGGCGCCGTTGACGTGCGCCACGGCGAGGGCGGTGACGACGGTCTGCGTCTCCGCGCGGTCGCGGCGCAGGGCGGAGGCGAACTCGCCGCCGCTGACGCACTCCTGGGCCATCGCGGTGAGGACACCGTCCGGGCCCAGCTCCAGGTACGTGGTCACGCCCTCGGCTTCGAGGGCGCTCATGCCGTCGGCGAAGCGAACCGCCTGGCGGACGTGCCGCACCCAGTACTCGGGCGAGCACAGCTCCTCAGCAATGGCCAGGGCACCGGTCACGTTGGAGACCACGGCGATCTGCGGCGCCGCGTAGGTCAGACCCTCTGCGACGGCCCGGAACTCCGCCAGCATGCCGTCCATCAGCGGGGAGTGGAACGCGTGCGAAACGCTCAGCCGCTTGGTCTTCTCGAACTGCCCGGCGATCGCCAGCACTTCGGACTCGTCCCCGGAAATCACCACGGAGGAAGGCCCGTTGATGGCGGCGATGCTGACGTTGCCCGTGAGCAGCGGCAGGATCTCGGCCTCGGTGGCCTTGACCGCCACCATCGCGCCACCCTCGGGCAGCGCCTGCATCAGCCGGCCACGAGCCGCGACCAGCGTGACGGCGTCGTCCAGCGACAGGACGCCCGCGACGTGCGCAGCCGCCAGCTCGCCCACCGAGTGCCCGACCAGGACGTCCGGACGGACACCCCAGCTCTCGAAGAGACGGAACAGCGAAACCTCGACGGCGAACAGCGCCACCTGGGTGAACTCCGTGCGGGCGAGAACGTCAGCGTCCTCGCCGAACACGGCGTCGCGCAGCGGCAGTTCCACCCGGGCGCAGACGGCGTCGAAGGCGTCGGCGAACACCGGGAAGGCGTCGTACAGCTCACGCCCCATGCCCGGACGCTGGCTGCCCTGTCCCGTGAACAGGAACGCCAGCTTGCCGCCCGAGGCGACGCCCCGGACGAGTCCGGTCCGGTCAGCGTGCTCGGCGAGCGCGCCGAGGCCGTCGAGCAGGGCCGTCCGGCTGTCGCCGAGCAGGACGGCGCGGTGCTCGTGGTGGGTACGGGTGGCCGCGAGCGAGTACCCGAGGTCGGTGGCCGGGGCGTCCGGCCGGGTCTCCAGGTGGGCGCGGAGGCGTCCGGCCTGGGCGGCGAGGGCGTCCGGGGTGCGGCCCGACAGGGCCCAGAGCACCGGCGCGTCGCCGTGCGTCGCCGGCGCGGCCTGCGGGTCGGTGTCCGCCGGCTCGTCGGCGGCCTGTTCGAGGATGACGTGGGCGTTGGTGCCGCTCATGCCGAAGGAGGAGACGCCGGCCCGGCGCGGGTGCGCCGTCTCGGGCCAGTTCCGCGTCTCCGTCAGCAGCTCGACGGCGCCCGCCGACCAGTCCACGTGGGGGGTGGGCTCGTCGACGTGCAGGGTGCGCGGCAGCACACCGTGCCGCATCGCCATCACCATCTTGATGACGCCGCCGACACCCGAAGCCGACTGGGTGTGGCCGATGTTGGACTTGAGGGAGCCGAGCCACAGCGGCTCGCCGCTGCGCTCCTGACCGTAGGTGGCGAGCAGGGCCTGGGCCTCGATCGGGTCGCCCAGTCGGGTGCCGGTGCCGTGCGCCTCGACGGCGTCGACCTCGTCGGCCGTCAGTCCGGCGCCGGCCAGCGCGGCGCGGATGACCCGCTGCTGGGCGGGGCCGTTGGGGGCGGTGAGGCCGTTGCTGGCACCGTCCTGGTTGATCGCCGAACCGCGCACGACCGCCAGCACCTGGTGGCCGTTGCGGCGGGCGTCGGAGAGGCGCTCCAGCAGGAGCATGCCCGCGCCCTCGCCCCAGCCGGTGCCGTCGGCCGAGGCCGCGAAGGCCTTGCAGCGGCCGTCGGCGGCCAGGCCGCGCTGCTTGCTGAACTCGACGAAGGTGCCGGGGGTGGCCATCACGACGACGCCGCCGGCCAGCGCCATGGTGCACTCGCCGTTGCGCAGGGCCTGGGCGGCCAGGTGCAGGGCGACCAGCGAGGAGGAGCAGGCCGTGTCGACGGTGACCGCCGGGCCCTCAAGACCGAAGGTGTAGGCCAGGCGGCCGGAGACCACGCTGGCGGCGGTGCCGGTGGCGAGGTGTCCCTCGCTGGACTCCTGGCCGGCCAGCAGGGCGGCGTAGTCCTGGCTGTTGGTGCCGGCGAAGACGCCGGTGGCCGTGCCGCGCACCGAGCCGGGGGTGATGCCGGCGCGCTCGAAGGCCTCCCAGGAGGTCTCCAGCAGCAGGCGCTGCTGCGGGTCCATGGCGAGCGCCTCGCGCGGCGAGATGCCGAAGAACGCCGGGTCGAACTCGCTCGCGCCGTGCAGGAAGCCGCCGCAGCGCGCGTAGGAGGTCTCCCGCTCTCCGCCGAGGGCGCTGCCCACGGCGCCGAGGTCCCAGCCGCGGTCGGTCGGGAAGTCCCCGACGGCGTCGGAGCCGTCGAGCACGAGCTGCCACAGGCCCTCGGGCGAGGTGACGCCGCCGGGGTAGCGGCAGGCCATGCCGATGATGGCGATGGGCTCGTCGTCGGCCGCCTGCGGCACGGCGGGGGCCTGTGCCCCGGTGTCGGTGCCGAGCAGTTCGGCGCCGAGGTGGGCGCCGAGGGCGGCGGCGGTCGGGTGGTCGAAGACCAGGGTGGCCGGCAGGGTCAGTCCGGTGGCCGTGTTGAGGCGGTTGCGCAGCTCGACGGCGGTCAGCGAGTCGAAGCCGAGGTCCTTGAACGCCCGGCCGGGGTCGATGGCCTCCGCGCCGCTGTGTCCGAGGACGGCGGCGACGGCGTCGCGCACCAGCTCCTCCAGGACGCGCCCGCGGTCCAGCGGGGAGAGGCCGGCGACCCGTGCGGCCCAGGGGGAGGCGGCTTCGGCCGGGCCCTCCTGCGGGGCGGCCGTGGTGGCCAGGCCGCGGACCTCGGGGAGGTCGGCGATCAGCGGGCGGTTGCGGCCGGCGGTGAAGACCGGGGCGAAGCGCGCCCAGTCGACGTCGGCGACGGTCAGCGCGGTCTCGTCGTGGTCGAGCGCCTGCGCCAGGGCGGCGATCGCCAGTTCGGGGGCCATCACGGGCAGGCCGCGGCGGCGCAGCTGCTCCTCCGCGTCGTCCTCGGCGGCCATGCCGCCGTCGGCCCAGGGGCCCCAGGCGACGGCGGTGGCGGCCAGGCCGCGGGCACGGCGCTGCTCGGCGAGCGCGTCGAGGTAGGCGTTGGCGGCCGCGTAGGCGGCCTGCCCGCCGCTGCCCCAGATGCCGGAGATCGAGGAGAAGAGGACGAAGGCGTCCAGCTCGGTGTCGCCGAGCAGCTCGTCCAGGTGGGCGGCGCCGCCCGCCTTGGCGGCGAGGACGTCGGCGAACTCCTCCGGCCGCGCGTCCGGGAGCAGCGCGAGGTGGTTGACGCCCGCGGTGTGGACGACGGCGGTGAACTCGTGCTCGGCGAGCAGCGCTTCGACGGCCGTACGGTCGGCGACGTCACACGCGGCGACGGTCACCTCGACACCCGACGCGACCAGCTCCTCGCGCAGTTCGGCCGCACCCGGGGCCTCCAGACCCCGACGGCTGGTCAGCACCAGGTGCCCGGCACCGTTGTCCGCCAACCAGCGCGCCACCCGCGCACCCAGCGCACCCGTACCGCCCGTGACCAGCACCGTGCCACGCGGCGACCACGAACCCGCCGCCTCACCCGAGCGACCGGCCCGCACCAGACGACGCACGAACACGCCCGAGGCGCGCACCGCGACCTGATCCTCACCGTCCACACCCGCCAGCACCGACACCAACCGGGCCTGCGCCCGGGCATCGAGCACCTCGGGCAGGTCGACCAGACCACCCCAACGCTCCGGCGCCTCCAGCGCCACCACCCGGCCCAGACCCCAGACCTGCGCCTGCACCGCACTGCTCACCCGGTCGGCACGACCGACCGACACCGCACCCCGCGACGCCAACCACAACGGCGCCCCCACACCCGCGTCACCCAGCGCCTGCACCAGCGCGAGGCTGTCGGCCAGGCCGGCGGTCAGCACGGGGTGCTCGGGGTGCGAGCCGGTCCCGAGGGCCAGCAGCGACAGGACGCCGGTCAGTGCGGCCGGGTCCTCGACGGCAGCGCGCAGCCGCTCGGCCAGCGCGGCCCGGTCGAGCGCGCCGGACGGTACGGGCAGCCTCAGGACGTGGGTGCCGTATCTCTCCAGGGCCTCCGCGACGGCGGTGGTCCAGCCGTCCTCGCCGCCGCCCTCCGGGTGGACGAGCAGCCAGGTGCCGGAGAGTTCGGCGGTCGGCAGGTCGGTGAGCGGGTTCCACGCGGCGCGGTAGCGCCAGCCGTCCACGGTGGAGCGGGCGCGGCGCTGCCGGTGCCAGTGCGACAGGACGGGCAGGGCGGGCGCGAGCGCGTCGGCGGAGGCGTCCAGCTCCGCTTGGTCCAGGTCCAGGGCGGTGGCGAGCGAGCGCAGGTCCTGCTGCTCGACGGCCTCCCAGAACCGGGCGTCGAGCTGCTCGGCGTCGTTGTCGCGGGCCGCCGCGTCGGCGGTCGGGACGGCGGTGCGGCCGGTCTCCAGCCAGAACCACTCGTGCTGGAAGGCGTAGGTCGGCAGGTCGACCCGCCGGGTGTCCGGTCCGGTGAGCAGGGCCTGCCAGTCGACGGGGACACCGTGCGCGTAGGCGGTGGCGAGCGCGGTCAGCGCGGTCCGGGCCTCGGGCCGGCCGGCCCGCAGCGCGGGAACGCGGACGCCGTGCTCGCCCAGCGCGGACAGCACGCCGTCGGGGCCGAGCTCGACGAAGACGCTGACGCCCTGGGCCTCCAGGGCCCGCATGCCGTCGGCGAAGCGGACGGCCTCGCGGACGTGGCGCACCCAGTACTCGGGTGAGCACAGCTCCTCGGCGGTGGCGAGGGCGCCGGTGACGTTGGAGACCACCGGGATGCGCGGGGCGCTGTACGTCAGGCCCTCCGCGATCCGCCGGAAGTCCGCCAACATCCCGTCCATCAAGGGCGAGTGGAAGGCGTGCGAGACGTTGAGACGCTTGGTCTTCTCGAACTGCCCGGCGATCGCCAGCACTTCGGACTCGTCGCCCGAAATCACCACGGAGGAAGGACCGTTGACGGCCGCGATGCTCACCTGAGCGGTCAGCAGCGGCAGCACCTCGGCCTCGGTGGCCTTCACCGCCACCATCGCGCCGCCCTCGGGCAGGGCCTGCATCAGCCGGCCACGAGCGGCCACCAGGGCCACCGCATCGTCCAGCGACAGCACCCCGGCGACGTGCGCGGCGACCAGCTCGCCGATCGAGTGGCCGACCAGGAAGTCCGGACGGACCCCCCAGCTCTCGTACAGCCGGAACAGCGCGGTCTCCACCGCGAACAGCGCCGGCTGCGTGAACTCGGTCCGGGCCAGGACCGCAGCGTCCTCCCCGAACACCGCTTCCTTCAGCGGCAGTTCGACCCGCGCACACACCGCGTCGAAGGCCTCGGCGAACACCGGGAAGGCGTCGTACAGCTCGCGCCCCATGCCGAGTCGCTGGCTGCCCTGGCCGGTGAACAGGAAGGCCGTCCGGGCCTCGTCCGCCGTGCCGCGCGCCGCGGCCGGCTCGTCCGCGCCCTCGGCGAAGGCCGCCAGTGCGCGCTCGGCCGCCTCCGGCCCGTCGACCAGCAGCACCGCGCGGTGCTCCAGGGAGGCCCGGGAGGCGGCCAACGAGGCGGCCACGGAGGCCGGGTGGGCGTCGGGGTGGGCGCCGACCCAGTCGCGCAGGCGCCCGGCCTGGGCGCGCAGCGCCTTCTCGGTGCGGGCGGACAGGACCCACGGGACGGGCACGCCGGCGGGAAGCGCGCCGGGGCCCGCGACGGGGGCCGGCTCGTCGCCGTCGGCGACCGGCGCGGCCTGCTCGATGATGGCGTGCGCGTTGGTGCCGCTGACGCCGAAGGCGGAGACGCCGGCCCGGCGCGGGTGGCCGGTCTCCGGCCAGTCCCTGGCCTCGGTGAGCAGTTCGACGGAGCCCGCGGCCCAGTCGACCTTCGGCGAGGGTTCGTCCACGTGCAGGGTCTGCGGGAGCACCCCGGCGCGGATCGCCATGACCATCTTCATGACGCCGGCGACACCGGCGGCGGCCTGGGTGTGGCCGAGGTTGGACTTCAGCGAGCCCAGCCACAGCGGCTGCCCCTCCGGCCGGTCCTGGCCGTAGGTGGCGAGCAGCGCCTGGGCCTCGATCGGGTCGCCGAGCACCGTGCCGGTGCCGTGCGCCTCGACAGCGTCGACCTGGTCGCCGGAGAGGCGGGCGTTGGCGAGGGCCTGGCGGATGACGCGCTGCTGGGCGGGGCCGTTGGGGGCGGTGAGGCCGTTGCTGGCACCGTCCTGGTTGACGGCGGTGCCGCGGACGACGGCCAGCACCGGGTGCCCGAGACGGCGGGCGTCGGAGAGGCGCTCCAGCAGGATCATGCCGACGCCCTCGGACCAGCCGGTACCGTCCGCCGCCGCGGCGAAGGACTTGCAGCGGCCGTCGGCGGACAGGCCCCGCTGGCGGCTGAACTCGATGAAGGTGTCCGGGGTGGCCATCACCGTGACGCCGCCGGCCAGGGCGAGCGTGCACTCGCCGCCGCGCAGGGCCTGGACCGCCAGGTGCAGGGCGACCAGCGAGGAGGAGCAGGCGGTGTCCACGGTGACCGCCGGTCCCTCGAGCCCGAAGGAGTAGGCCAGCCGGCCGGAGACCACACTGCCCGCGTTGCCGGTCAGCAGGTGGCCCTCCAGCCCCTCCGGCACGGCGCGCAGCGAGGACGCGTAGCCCGAGGAGGCCGCGCCGACGAACACGCCGGCCTGGCTGCCCTTCAGCCCGGCCGGGTCGATGCCGGCCCGCTCGAAGGCCTCCCAGGACGTCTCCAGCAGCAGCCGCTGCTGCGGGTCCATGGCGAGGGCCTCGCGCGGCGAGATGCCGAAGAAGTCCGCGTCGAAGCGCCCCGCGTCGGCGAGGAAGCCGCCCTCGCGGGAGTAGGTCGTCCCGTAGTTCGCCGGGTCCGGGTGGTACACGCCCTCGGTGTCCCAGCCGCGGTCCTCGGGGAAGACGGAGATCGCGTCGCCGCCGTCGGCGACCAGCTGCCACAGCTCCTCGGGGGTGCGCACCCCGCCGGGGAAGCGGCAGCTCATCGCGACGATCGCGATCGGCTCCCGGGACGCGGCCTGGAGTTGCCGGTTCTGCTGCCGGAGTCGCTCGGTCTCCTTCAGCGACGCACGAAGCGCCTCAAGCATCTTGTCGTTGGACGAGGCCATCATGTGCTCCACACTTCTCGCAAAAATCGTCAGGAATCGGAATCGGTGTTCTCGAACGCCATCTGGATCAGGCTGTCGACGTCCATCTCGTCGATGGATGCCGCGCTCTCCTCTCCGTCCGAGCCGTCCGATTCCTGGACGTCGTCGTGCAAACCGGCGATATCCAGCAGGATGTCCAGCACTCCGGCCTCCCGGAGTCGGGACAGCGGGACCGTGGCCAGCGCCTGGCGGATCCGCGCCTCCCCGCCTTCGGGGCCGGCCGCGTCACCGCCCGCCGGGAACAGTTCCGCGGTGAGGTGGTCCGCGAGCGCCCTCGGTGTGGGGTGGTCGAAGACCAGGGTGGCCGGCAGTCGCCGACCGGTGGCCGCGGTGAGCCGGTTGCGCAGCTCGACCGCGGTGAGGGAGTCGAACCCGAGGTCCTTGAACGAGCGGTCGGCCCTGACCTCGGCCGCCGAGGCGTGCCCGAGGGCCTCCGCCACGGTGCCGCGGACCAGGTCGAGCAGCGCCTGCCGCCGCTCCCCGTCGGTCGACCCGGCCAGCCGGGCCCGCAGTTCGGCCGCCGCGTCGGTGCCCTCGGACGCCCCGCCGTCGGCCTCGCCGGCCGCGAGGGCCAGCCGGACCTCCGGCAGGTCGCCGATCAGCGGGCTGCGGCGCAGCGCCGTGTAGCCGGGGGCGAAGCGCTCCCAGTCGACGTCGGCCACGGTGACCGACGGCTCGCCGCCGATCGCGCGGGCCAGCGCCTCGGTCGCCAACTCCTGGGTCATGCCGTTCAGTCCGCGGCGGCGCAGCTGCTCCTCCGCGTCGGCCTCGGTGGCCATCCCGGAGCCCGCCCAGGGGCCCCAGGCGATCGCCGTGGCGGCCAGGCCGCGCGAGCGGCGCCGCTCGGCCAGGGCGTCCAGGTAGGCGTTGGCGGCCGAGTAGCCGGCCTGCCCGCCGCTGCCCCAGACGCCGGCGATGGAGGAGAAGAGGACGAAGGCGTCCAGTTCGGTGTCGCCCAGCAGTTCGTCCAGGTGCGCCGCACCGGACACCTTGGCGGCCACCACCGCGGCGAAGTCCGCCGGCGCCGTCTCGGCGAGCGGCGCGGACGCGGTGGCGCCGGCGGCGTGGACGACGGCGGTGAAGGCGTGTTCGGCGAGCAGTGCCTCGACGGCCGTACGGTCGCTCACGTCGCAGGCGGCGACGGTGGCCCGGGCGCCGAGCGCGGTCAGTTCGTCGCGCAGTTCCACCGCGCCCGGGGCGTCCAGGCCGCGGCGGCTGGTGAGCACCACGTGCTCGGCGCCGTTGGCGACCAGCCAGCGGGCGACGTGCGCGCCCAGCGCGCCCGTGCCGCCGGTGACCAGGACGGTGCCGCGCGGTGCCCAGCCCGGGCCCTCGGCCCGGTCGGCCCGGACGAGTCGGCGCACGAACACGCCGTTCGCGCGTACCGCGAGCTGGTCCTCGTCGTCGAGGCCGGCCAGCACCGACAGCAGTCGGCCCTGGGCCCGCTCGTCCAGCACCTCGGGCAGGTCGACCAGACCACCCCAACGCTCCGGGTGCTCCAGCGCGACGACCCGGCCCAGACCCCACACCTGCGCCTGCGCCACGTCACGCAGCGCATCCGCACGACCAGTCGACACCGCACCGTTGGTCGCCAGCCACAACGGCGCACCGACACCGGCGTCACCGAGAGCCTGCACCAGCGTCAGCGCGACACCCGCGTCCGACACCACACCCAGCACACCCGCCACCGGGGCGCCGGCAGCCGCAGTCACCGCAGCCGCCAGCTCCGCACGCGACAGCCCGGCCGAACCCACCAACCGCACCGACACACCACGACCCGACAACGCCCCCGCACACGCCACCACCGACGCGGCCGAAACGTCCTCCGCCACCACCAGCCACGCACCGGACGGAACAGTCGCGGTGGCCTCCGGCAGGGGCTTCCACTCGACCCGGTAGCGCCAGCCGTCGACGGTGGACTCCGCCGTCCGGCGACGACGCCACTCGGACAGCACCGGCAGCACCGTGCCGAGCGAGGAGCGCAGGTCGTCGTCCCCGGAGTCCAGGGCGTCGGCCAGGGAGTGCACGTCCTCCTGCTCGACGGCGTCCCAGAACCAGCCGTCGGCCTGCTGGGTCGCACCGCCCGTACCGCCCGTACCGGCCGGCCCGGCCTCCGGCGCCGAAGAGCTCTGCAGCCAGTAGCTCTGCCGGTCGAACGCGTACGTGGGCAGCTCCACCCGCCGAGCACCGGTGTCCCGGCCCCGGACGGCCGTCCAGTCGACGGCGGCACCCCTCACATGCGCCAGGGCCGCCGCACCGACCACCGTCCGGGCCTCCGCGCGCCCGGCGCGCAGAGCCGGGGTGAACACGCCCTGCTCGACGCACTCCTGGCCCATCGCCGAGAGCACACCGTCCGGGCCCAGCTCCAGGTACGTGGTCACGCCCTGGGTCTCCAGGGTCCGCATGCCGTCGGCGAAGCGGACCGCCTGGCGCACGTGGCGCACCCAGTACTCGGGCGAGCACAGCTCCTCGGCGCTCGCCGGGGCACCCGTCACGTTCGACACGACCGGGATGCGCGGCGCCGCATAGGACAGGCCCTCCGCCACGCGACGGAAGTCGTCCAACATCCCGTCCATCAGCGGCGAGTGGAACGCGTGCGAGACGCTCAGCCGCTTGGTCTTCTCGAACTGCCCGGCGATCGCGAGGACTTCATCCTCGCCACCCGAAACCACCACGGACGTCGGGCCGTTGATCGCCGCGATGCTCACGTTCTCGGTGAGCAGCGGCAGGACGTCCGCCTCGGCGGCCTTCACCGCCACCATCGCGCCACCCTCCGGCAGCGCCTGCATCAGCCGACCGCGGGCCGCGACCAGCGCCACCGCGTCGTCCAGCGACAGCACCCCGGCGACGTGCGCGGCCGCCAGCTCGCCGATCGAGTGGCCCACCAGGAAGTCCGGACGGACCCCCCAGCTCTCGAACAGACGGAACAGCGCGGTCTCCACCGCGAACAGCGCCACCTGCGTGAACTCCGTACGGGCGAGAACCGCAGCGTCCTCCCCGAACACCGCCTCCTTCAGCGACAGTTCGACCCGGTCGCAGACCGCGTCGAACGCCTCGGCGAACACCGGGTAGGCCTCGTACAGCTCCCGGCCCATGCCAGGCCGCTGGCTGCCCTGACCGGTGAACAGGAAGGCCAGCTTCCCGCCCTCGGACATGCCCTCCACCACGCGGGCGGAACTCCGCCCGGCGGCCAGGGCGGTCAGACCGTCCAGGAACTCCGTACGGTCCCGGCCGATCACGACGGCCCGGTGCTCGAAGGTGCTGCGCCCGGCCGTCAGGGAGTGGGCGATGTCGGCGGCCCGCAGGTCGTCGTGCTCCTCCCAGTGGGCCAGCAGTCGCTGCGCCTGGTCGGCCAGGGCCTGCTCGCTGCGCGCCGACAGCACCCACGGCAGGACTGCGTCCGCCGCCTGCACGGGCTCCACCGGCTCGGCCGGGGTGCGGCCGGGCACGTCGGCCTGCTCGATGATCGTGTGGGCGTTGGTCCCGCTGATGCCGAAGGAGGAGACGGCCGCGCGACGCGGACGCCCGGTCTCCGGCCAGTCCCGGGCCTCGGTCAGCAGTTCCACCGCGCCCGCCGACCAGTCGACCTTCGGCGAACGTTCGGTCACGTGCAGGGTCTTGGGCAGCACGCCGGCCCGGAGGGCCATCACCGTCTTGATGACGCCCGCCACGCCGGCCGCCGCCTGGGCGTGGCCGATGTTGGACTTCAGCGAGCCCAGCCAGAGCGGGCGGTCGCCGCCGCGCTCCTGGCCGTAGGTGGCGAGCAGGGCCTGGGCCTCGATCGGGTCGCCCAGCGCGGTCCCGGTGCCGTGCGCCTCGACCGCGTCGATCTCGGCGGCCGACAGCCCGGCGTTGGCCAGGGCCTGGCGGATGACCCGCTGCTGCGCGGGGCCGTTGGGGGCGGTGAGCCCGTTGCTGGCGCCGTCCTGGTTGATCGCGCTGCCACGCACCACCGCGAGCACCGGGTGCCCGTTGCGCTCGGCGTCCGACAGCCGTTCCAGCAGCAGCACGCCCGCGCCCTCGGCCCAGCCGGTGCCGTCGGCGTCCGCCGAGAAGGCCTTGCAGCGGCCGTCCGAGGCGAGACCGCCCTGGCGGCCCATCTCCAGGAACATGCTCGGGCCGGCCATCACCGTCACGCCGCCCGCGAGGGCCATCGTGCACTCGCCGCTGCGCAGCGCCTGGGCGGCCCAGTGCAGCGCGACCAGCGAGGAGGAGCAGGCCGTGTCGACGGTGACCGCCGGGCCTTCAAGACCGAAGGTGTAGGCGAGTCGGCCGGAGGCCACCGAGGTGGCGTTGCCGGTCAGCAGGTGGCCCTGGAGGCCCGCCTGGTCGACGCCCTGCCCGGTCGCGTAGCCGTGCGAGGAGGCGCCGACGAAGACGCCCGTCGGGCTGCCCTTCATCGAGGACGGGTCGATGCCCGCGCGCTCGAAGGCCTCCCAGGAGGTCTCCAGCAGCAGACGCTGCTGCGGGTCCATCGCGAGGGCCTCACGCGGCGAGATCCCGAAGAACGCGGCGTCGAAGCGGTCAGCGTCGTACAGGAACCCGCCCTCGCGGGCCTGCTGGGTGCCGCTCTCGACGGCGGCCAGGGCGCTCAGGTCCCAGCCGCGGTCGGTCGGCAGCGCGCCGACCGCGTCGGTGCCGGTGGCGACCAGCTGCCACAGCTCCTCGGGGGTGCGGACACCGCCCGGGAACCGGCAGGCCATGGCGACGATCGCGATCGGGTCCTCGTCCGCGCCCGCCGTCCGGACGGCCACCGCGACGGGCTTCGCCGCCGGCCGGGCGCCGAGGAGCTCGCCCAGCAGGTGGTCCGCGAGCGCGGCGGGGTTCGGGTGGTCGAAGACCAGGGTGGCGGGCAGCCGCAGGCCGGTGGCCGTGTTGAGGCGGTTGCGCAGCTCGACCGAGGTCAGCGAGTCGAAGCCGAGGTCCTTGAACGCGCGGTCGGCGACGACGGCCTCCGCCGTGCCGTGTCCGAGGACGGCCGCCACCTGCGTCCG
The DNA here is from genome assembly GCF_043201465.1 of Kitasatospora sp. NPDC048298. Lineage (NCBI taxonomy): Bacteria > Bacillati > Actinomycetota > Actinomycetes > Kitasatosporales > Streptomycetaceae > Kitasatospora > Kitasatospora sp. NPDC048298. The sequence goes on along the minus strand of NZ_JBICYZ010000001.1, from coordinate 42,979 downwards.
GACCAGGTCCAGCAGCAGGGCCTGCCGCTCGGCGCCGTCCAGGCCGTCCAGGCGCACCGCGAGCGACGAGCCCGCGGCGGCCGTGCCGCCGGCCACGGCCCGCCGGACCGTGGCCCGGACCAGGCCGCGCAGGTACGCGGGAGGCGGAGTCGTCCTCGCCTGGGCCCGCAGCGCGGGCAGGTCGAGGCGGACCGGCAGCACGGCCGGTTCGACACCGGCGCGGGCCGCGTCGAAGAGCGCCAGGCCCTCCTCCGCGCCCAGCGGCGGCACCCCGCCCCTGCTCATCCGGCGCACCTCGGCGTCGTCGAGCCGGCCGAGCATGCCGCCCTCGTGGGCCCAGGGGCCCCAGGCCATCGAGGTCGCGGGCAGGCCCAGCGCCGCGCGGTGCTGCGCCAGCGCGTCCAGGAAGACGTTCGCCGCGGCGTAGTTGCCCTGGCCGCCCGTGCCGAACAGCGCGGAGACGGAGGAGAAGAGGACGAAGTCGGTGAGGTCCTGACCGAGGGTGAGCTCGTGCAGGTGCCAGGCCGCGTCCACCTTCGGACGCAGGACCGCGTCCAGCCGCTCCGGGGTCAGCGAGGACACCAGACCGTCATCCAGGACGCCCGCCGTGTGGACCACCGCCGACAGCGACCGGCCCTCCAGCAGCGCCGCGACAGCGCCGCGGTCGGTCACGTCGCACGCGACGATCTCCGCCTCGGCACCCAACCCGGCCAGCTCGTCCCGCAGTTCGGCCGCACCCGGCGCGCCCAGACCGCGACGGCTGGTCAGCACCAGACTCCGCACCCCGTGCACCGTGACCAGGTGCCGGGCCACCAGCGAGCCCAGACCACCCGTACCACCCGTGACCAGCACCGTGCCCGTGGCGGGCGAGGGCACCGTCAGGACGACCTTGCCGACATGCCGCGCCTGACCCAGGAAGCGGAACGCCTCCGGCGCCCGGCGCACATCCCACGCAACCGTGGGCAGCGGCACCAACGCCCCCTGCCCGAACAGCTCCACCAGATGCGCCAGCATCACACCGATCTGCTCCGGACCGGCCTCGATCAGATCGAACGCCTGGTAGCGCACGCCCTCGTGGTCGGCCGCGACCACCTGCGGGTCCCGCTTGTCGGTCTTGCCCATCTCCAGGAAGCGCCCGCCGCGCGGCAGCAGCCGCAGCGAGGCGTCGACGAACTCGCCCGACAGGGAGTCCAGCACGACATCCATGCCGGCGCCGTCGGTGGCCGCCAGGAACGCGCCCTCGAAGTCCATGGTCCGGGAGTTGGCGATGTGCGCGTCGTCCAGACCCGAGGCCCGCAGGGTCTCCCACTTGCCCGGGCTCGCCGTACCGAACACCTCGGCACCCAGGTGCCGCGCCAGCTGCACCGCCGCCATCCCGACACCACCGGCGGCGGCATGCACCAGCACCCGCTCACCCGCCCGCAGACCACCCAGATCCACCAACGCGTAGTACGCCGTCAGGAACACCATCGGGACGGAGGCGGCCTGGACGTACGACCAGCCCTCGGGGATGTGGGTGAGCATGCGGTGGTCCGTCACGGCCACCGGTCCGAAGCAGCCGGTCAGCAGGCCCATCACCCGGTCGCCCGGGGCCAGGCCGGTCACGTCGGCACCGACCTCCAGGACGACGCCCGCACCCTCGCTGCCCATCCGGGCCGCGCTGTCGGGGTACATGCCCAGCGGGATCAGGACGTCGCGGAAGTTGAGGCCGGCCGCGCGGACCGCGACCCGGACCTCGTGGGCGGCCAGCGGCGCCGTGGCGTCGTCGGCCGGCCGGAGCACCAGGTGCTCCAGGGTGCCGCGCTCGATCGCGTCCAGCCGCCAGGCCGGGGCGCCCGCGGGCACCGCCAGCGCGTCACCGGTGGCCCCGCGGGCGAGCCTCGGAGCCAGCACCGCGCCTTCGCGCAGGACGAGTTGGGGCTCGCCGGCGGCCAGGGCGGCGCCCAGAGTCGCGAGCGACTCCGCCGCACCGTCCACGTCCACCAGCACCAGCCGGCCCGGGTTCTCCGTCTGCGCCGAACGCACCAGACCCCACACCGCCGCCACCGCCAGGTCCGGGCTCTCCCCCGCACCCACCGCCACCGCACCACGCGTCACCACCACCAGCCGCGAAGCGGCGAACCGCTCCTCCGCCAGCCAGCCACGCACCAGCTCCAGCACCCGCGCCACCACCGACCGGGCCGCCACCGCGCCCCCGCCGTCAACGCCACCATCGGCAGCGCCGTCCACGACCGCGACCACGACCTCGGGCACCACGGCACCCTCGTCCACCGCCGCCGCCAGCGCGGCCACATCCGCCACCTGCCGCACGCCGTCCAGCACCGGCAGATCGGTCGCGCCGAGCACGGCCCAACCACTCGTCTCCGGCGTACCGGTGACGGTGACCGGGGTCCACTCCAGGCGGAACAGCGAGTCCCGGAAGGCGTCGTTCGCCTCGGCGATGGCGTCGGCCGAGACCGGCCGCGCCACCAGCGACTCCACCGTGGCGACCGGCCGCCCGGCGGCGTCCGCCACCGTGATGGCCGTACCGTCCGCACCGGCCGGGGCCAGGTGCACCCGGACGCTCGACGCACCGGTCGCGTGGAGCGAGACGCCGGTCCACGAGAACGGCAGCCGCCCCTCGGTGTCGTCCGCGTGCCGCAGGAAGGATCCGTGCAGCGCGGCGTCCAGCACCGCCGGGTGCAGGCCGAAGGCCGACCCGTCCCCAGCCGGCTCGCCGGGCAGCGACACCTCCGCGAACACCTCCTCGCCGCGCACCCAGGCGGACCGCAGGCCCTGGAAGACCGCACCGTAGGCGAAGCCGCGCGCGGCGAACCGCTCGTAGAGGTCGCCCAGTTCGGCCCGCTCGGCACCCTGCGGCGGCCACTCCGTCAGCTCGACGCCGGCGGTCGGCTCCTGCGCCGACAGCGTGCCGGTCGCGTTCCTGGTCCACGGCTGCTCGTCGGAGGCGTCCCCGGCACGCGAGTGCACGGCCAACTGCCGCCGCCCGGAATCGTCCTGGGCCTCCACCGTGAGCTGGAGGACGACACCGCCCCGGGCGGGAAGCACCAGCGGCGCCTCCAGCGTCAGCTCGTCCAGCCGGCCGCAGCCGAGCTGGTCACCGGCGTGCAGGGCGAGCTCGACGAACGCCGTGCCCGGCAGCAGGACCGTGCCCATGATGGCGTGGTCCGCCAGCCACGGGTGGGTCGCCAGCGAGAGACGGCTGGTGAACAGGTAGCCGTCGGAGTCGGCCAGGGCGACGGCGGCACCGAGCAGCGGGTGCCCGGCCGAGACCAGCCCGGCCGAGGTGACGTCCGCCCGGGCGCCGGTCGGCGCCTGCGGCCAGTAGCGCTGGCGTTGGAAGGCGTACGTCGGCAGCTCGACCCGGTGGGCACCCGCGTCGGCGAGCACACCGTGCCAGTCCACGGCGACACCGTGGACGTGAGCGGTCGCGAGGGCCGTCAGCGCGGTCTGCGCCTCCGGGCGCTCGGCACGCAGCGCCGGGGTGAACACGCCCTGCTCGACGCACTCCTGGCCCATGGCCGAGAGCACACCGTCGGGGCCCAGCTCCAGGTACGTGGTCACGCCCTCGGCTTCGAGGGCGCGCATACCGTCGGCGAAGCGGACCGCCTGGCGCACGTGCTGGACCCAGTACTCGGGCGAGCACAGCTCGGCGGTGGCGAGCGCGCCGGTCACGTTGGAGACCACGGCGATCTGCGGCGCCGCGTAGGTCAGACCCTTCGCCACCCGGCGGAAGTCGTCCAGCATGCCGTCCATCAGCGGCGAGTGGAAGGCGTGCGAGACGTTGAGACGCTTGGTCTTCTCGAACTGCCCGGCGATCGCCAGCACTTCGGTCTCGTCACCGGAAATCACCACCGAGGAAGGACCGTTGACGGCGGCGATGCTGACGTTGTCCGTGAGCAGCGGCAGGATCTCGGCCTCGGTGGCCTTGACCGCGACCATCGCGCCACCCTCCGGCAGCGCCTGCATCAGCCGGCCGCGCGCCGCGACCAGGGTGACGGCGTCGTCCAGCGACAGCACACCGGCCACGTGGGCGGCCGCGATCTCACCGATCGAGTGGCCCACCAGGAAGTCCGGACGAACCCCCCAGCTCTCCACCAGCCGGAACAGCGCGGTCTCGATCGCGAAGAGCGCGACCTGGGTGAACTCGGTACGGGCGAGAACGGATGCGTCCTCCCCGAACACCGCTTCCTTCAGCGGCAGTTCGACCCGAGCGCAGACGGCGTCGAAGGCGTCCGCGAACACCGGGAAGGCCTCGTACAGCTCCCGGCCCATGCCCGGCCGCTGGCTCCCCTGTCCCGTGAACAGGAACGCCGTCCGCCCGGCACCCGCCGTGCCCGTGATCAGCCCGGCGGCCGTTCCGCCCTCGGCCAGCGCCGCCAGACCGCCCCGGAACGAGGCGAGGTCCTCCGCGACCACCACGGCCCGGTGGGCCAGGCCGGCCCGCGTCGTACCGAGCGCGTGGGCGAGGTCGCCGAGGTCCGACTCCTGGTCCAGGTGGGCGTCGGCGTGCTCCAGCAGCCGGGACGCCTGGTCGCGCAGGGCCCGCTCCGTGGCACCGGACAGCAGCAGCGGTCGCACGGCCGGTCCGGCCGGCCGCTCGACCTCGGTCCCGGCCACGACCGGCTCGACCGCCGGGGCCTGCTCGATGACCGTGTGGGCGTTGGTCCCGCTGATGCCGAAGGACGACACCGCCGCCCGGCGCGGGCGACCGGTCTCCGGCCACGGCCGGGCCTCGGTCAGCAGCCGGACCTCACCGGAGGCCCAGTCGATGTGCGGGGACGGCTCGTCCACGTGCAGGGTCTGCGGCAGCACACCCTCCCGCATCGCCATCACCATCTTGATGAGGCCTGCCACACCGGCGGCGGCCTGGGTGTGGCCCAGGTTGGACTTCACCGAGCCCAGCCACAGCGGGTCCCCGCTGCGCTCCTGCCCGTACGTCGCCAGCAGGGCCTGGGCCTCGATCGGGTCGCCGAGGGTGGTTCCGGTGCCGTGCGCCTCGACGGCGTCGACCTCGGCGGCCGACAGTCGGGCATCGGCCAGCGCCTCGCGGATCACCCGCTGCTGCGACGGCCCGTTCGGGGCGGTCAGCCCGTTGCTGGCACCGTCCTGGTTGACGGCGCTGCCGCGCACGACGGCCAGCACCTGGTGGCCGTTGCGCTGGGCGTCGGAGAGGCGCTCCAGCACCAGCATGCCGACGCCCTCGCCCCAGCCGGTGCCGTCGGCCGAGGCCGCGAAGGCCTTGCACAGGCCGTCGGCGGCCAGGCCGCGCTGGCGGCTGAACTCGATGAAGGCGGTCGGGGTGGCCATCACGGTGGCACCGCCGGCCAGGGCGAGCGAGCACTCGCCGCTGCGCAGCGACTGCGCGGCCAGGTGGAGCGCGACCAGTGAGGCCGAGCAGGCGGTATCCACCGTCACCGCCGGGCCCTCAAGACCGAAGGTGTAGGCGATGCGGCCCGACACGACGCTACCGGCGTTGCCGGTGCCGATGTACCCCTCGACGCTCTGCGGGTCCTGGAGCAGCAGCGCCGCGTAGTCCTGGCCGTTGGAGCCGATGAAGACGCCGGTCCGGCTGCCGCGCACCGAGGCCGGGTCGAGGCCGGCCCGCTCGAAGGCCTCCCAGGAGGTCTCCAGCAGGACGCGCTGCTGCGGGTCCATCGCCAGCGCCTCGCGCGGGCTGATGCCGAAGAAGTCGGCGTCGAACTCGGTAGCGCCGGAGAGGAATCCGGCCCGCAGGGCGTAGTGGGTGCCGGGCTGCTCGGGGTCCGGGTCGTAGAGCGCGTCGAGGTCCCAGCCGCGGTCGGTCGGGAAGGCGGTCATGCCGTCCCTGCCGTCCGTCACCAACTGCCAGAGGTCCTCCGGGGATTCGACCCCGCCGGGGAAGCGGCAGGCCATGGCGACGATCGCGATGGGCTCGTCCGCGGCGCCGGTACGGACCGCCGGCAGCGGCGCCGCGGCGCCGGTGCCGAGCAGTTCGTCGCCGAGGTGACGGGCGAGGGCCTGCGGGGTCGGGTGGTCGAAGACCAGGGTCGCGGGCAGCTTCAGGCCGGTCGCCGCGGCGAGCCGGTTGCGCAGCTCCACCGAGGTGAGCGAGCCGAAGCCGAGGTCGCGGAAGGCGCGGTCCGCACCGACCGCGTCCGGGCCGTCGTGGCCGAGGACGGTGGCGGCCTCGGCGCGGACCAGGTCGATCAGCACCCGGGCCCGCTCCGCCTCGCCGAGGCCCGCCAGACGGGCGGCGAAGGAGGAGTCGTCCGCCGGGGCGGTCGCCGTGGACAGCGCCCGGCGCACCTCGGGCAGGCCGGACAGCAGGGCGCCGGTCGGGGCGGCCGCGGCGTAGCGCTCCCAGTCGACGTCGAGCACGACCCGGACGGCGGCCGGCCGGGCGACCGCCCGGGCCAGCGCCTCGACGGCGCGCTCGGGGGCCAGCGGCGCGATACCGGCGGTACGCAGGCGCTGCTCGACGGCACCGCCGTCGGCGGCCATGCCGGAGCCCGCCCAGGGGCCCCAGGCGATGGAGGTGGCGGGCAGGCCGGCGGCCCGGCGCTGCTCGGCGAGCGCGTCCAGGTAGGCGTTGGCCGCCGCGTAGTTGCCCTGACCGGCGGACCCGAGGGCGCCGGCGACGGAGGAGAAGAGGACGAAGGCGTCCAGGTCCAGCCCGGCCGTCAGCTCGTGCAGAAGGCAAGCCGACTCGGCCTTGGCCCGCAGCACCGCCGCGAACCGCTCCGGCGTCAGCGACTCCACCACACCGTCGTCCAGCACACCGGCCGTGTGCACCACGGCCGACACCGGGAACTCCGCCAACAGCTCCGAGACCGCCGCACGGTCGCTGACGTCACAGGCCACCACGCTCGCCTGTACGCCCAACCCGGCCAGCTCGTCCCGCAGTTCGACGGCCCCGGGGGCCTCCAGCCCGCGCCGGCTCGTCAGCACCACATGACCGGCACCGTTCACCGCCAGCCAGCGGGCCACGTGCCCACCCAGCGCACCGGTACCACCGGTGACCAGCACGGTGCCCGACGGACGCCAGGCCTCACCCGCCACACCCGCAGCCGACACCCGCGCCAGACGACGCACGAACACACCACTCGCCCGCACCGCGACCTGGTCCTCGCCGCCGACACCCGCCAGCACCGACACCAGCCGCTCAGCGCCACGCCGGTCCAACACCTCCGGCAGGTCCACCAGACCGCCCCAGCGACCCGGCAGCTCCAGGCCCGCACTGCGCCCCAGACCCCAGACCATCGCCTGGGCGGCCGAACGCAGCCGGTCACCCGTCCCGTCGACCGTGACCGCCCCGGAGGTCGCCGCCCACAGCGGCGCTTCGAGGCCGGCGTCGCCCAGGGCCTGGAGCAGGCCGAGGGTGCCACCGAGTCCACGGGTCGCCCCGGGAACGGCCTCGTCCTCGTCGGCGAGCGCCAGCAGCGAGAACACGCCGTCGAGACCGCTGTCGGCCTCGGTGCGCAGAAGCTCCGCCAGCGCCTGCCGGTCAGTGTCCTCGCCGGACAGCGTGACGTGCCGTACGTCGAGACCGTGCTCCGTCAGCGCCGCGACCGAGTCCGCGACCAGGCTCCCGTTCACGCAGTCGGCCGGGGAAACGACGAGCCAGCGGCCGGACACCGCACCGGCGGACCGGTCGGCGGTGCGCTCCCAGCCGATGCCGTAGCTCAGCCGGTCGTCGACCAGGGGCTCGGGCAGCCGGGGCCAGTACAGCTCGCGCTGGAAGGCGTAGGTCGGGAGCGCGGCCGCCACCGACGGCGCCGGGTCGAGCAGCGCCGTCCAGTCGGGCGTCCGGCCGGCGACGTACAGCTCGGTGAGCGCGGCCAGGGCGGTCGCGGTCTCCGGGCGCTCGGCGCGCAGAGCGGGTGCGAACACGCCCTGCTCGACGCACTCCTGGCCCATGGCCGAGAGCACACCGTCGGGGCCCAGCTCGACAAAGGTGGTGACACCCTCGGACTCGAGGACCCGCATGCCGTCGGCGAAGCGGACGGCCTCGCGGACGTGCCGCACCCAGTACTCGGGCGAGCACAGCTCCTCGGCCGTCGCGACGGAGCCGGTGACGTTGGAGACCACCGGAATCGTCGGCTCGACGTAGCTCAGGCCCTCCGCGATCCGCCGGAAGTCGTCCAGCATGCCGTCCATCAGCGGGGAGTGGAAGGCGTGCGAGACGTTGAGACGCTTGGTCTTCTCGAACTGCCCGGCGATCGCCAGCACTTCGGACTCGTCGCCCGAAATCACCACGGAGGAAGGCCCGTTGACGGCCGCGATGCTCACCTGGGCGGTCAGCAGCGGCAGGATCTCGGCCTCGGTGGCCTTGACCGCGACCATCGCGCCGCCCTCGGGCAGCGCCTGCATCAGCCGGCCACGCGCCGCGACCAGCGCCACCGCGTCGTCCAGCGACAGCACACCCGCGACGTGCGCGGCCGCGATCTCTCCGATCGAGTGGCCCACCAGGAAGTCCGGACGCACACCCCAGCTCTCCACCAGCCGGAACAGCGCGGTCTCCACCGCGAACAGCGCCAGCTGGGTGAACTCCGTACGGGCCAGGACGTCCGCGTCCTCGCCGAACACGGCCTCCCGCAGCGGAAGTTCGACCCGCGCGCACACGGCGTCGAAGGCGTCCGCGAACACCGGGTACGCCTCGTACAGCTCACGTCCCATCCCCGGACGCTGGCTCCCCTGCCCAGTGAACAGGAACGCCGTCCGCCCGGCACCCGCCGTGCCCGTGACCAGCCCGGCGGCCGTACCGCCCTCGGCCAGCGCCCGCAGGGCGGATCCGAGCGCGTCGCGGCTGTCCGCCACCACGGCGGCGCGGTGCTCGAAGGCGGTCCGCCCGGTGGACAGCGCCCGCGCGGTGTCGGTCAGGCTCAGCCCGGGGTCGGCGTCCAGGTGGTCGAGCAGTCGGCGGGCCTGGGCGCGCAGCGCGGCACCGGTCCGGGCGGACAGCACGACGGGCACCGTCCGGCCGTCCTCGCCGGAGTCCTCGTGCACCGCCTGTCCGGCGTCCGGCAGGCCGGCCGGGGCCTGTTCGACGATCACGTGCGCGTTGGTCCCGCTGACGCCGAAGGCGGACACGCCGAACCGTCGGGGCCGGCCGGGCTCCGGCCAGGGCCGCGCCTCGGTCAGCAGCTCGACGGCGCCGGAGGTCCAGTCGACCTCGGGGGTCGGTTCGTCGACGTGCAGGGTGCGCGGCAGCACGCCCTCCCGCATCGCCATGACCATCTTGATGAGGCCCGCGACACCGGCGGCGGCCTGGGTGTGGCCCAGGTTGGACTTCACCGAGCCCAGCCACAGCGGCTCCCCGGTGCGCTCCTGCCCGTACGTCGCCAGCAGGGCCTGCGCCTCGATCGGGTCGCCCAGCACCGTGCCCGTGCCGTGTGCCTCGACGGCGTCGACCTCGGCGGCCGACAGCCCGGCGCCGGCCAGCGCCGCGCGGATCACCCGCTGCTGCGACGGCCCGTTGGGGGCGGTCAGCCCGTTGCTGGCACCGTCCTGGTTGACGGCACTGCCGCGCACGACGGCCAGCACCTGGTGGCCGTTGCGCTGGGCGTCGGAGAGGCGCTCCAGCACCAGCATGCCGACGCCCTCGCCCCAGCCCGTCCCGTCGGCCGAGGCCGCGAAGGCCTTGCAGCGGCCGTCCTCGGCGAGGCCGCGCTGGCGGCTGAACTCCACGAAGGCGGCCGGCGTCGACATGACGGCCACGCCGCCGGCCAGGGCGAGCGAGCACTCGCCGTTGCGCAGCGACTGCGCGGCCAGGTGGAGCGCGACCAGTGAGGAGGAGCAGGCGGTGTCCACCGTCACCGCCGGGCCCTCGAGACCGAAGGAGTAGGAGAGCCGGCCGGACAGCACGCTTCCGGCGTTGCCGGTCATCAGGTAGCCCTCCAGGTCCTCGTCGGACTGCTGGAGGAGGGTCACGTAGTCGTTGCTGTTGGTGCCGACGAAGACGCCGGTCCGGCTGCCGCGCAGGGACTGCGGGTCGAGGCCGGCCCGCTCGAAGGCCTCCCAGGAGGTCTCCAGCAGCAGCCGCTGCTGCGGGTCCATGGCGAGCGCCTCGCGCGGCGGGATGCCGAAGAACGCGGCGTCGAACTCGCCCGCCTCGTGCAGGAATCCGCCCTCGCGGGCGTAGAAGGTGCCCTTGCGGTCCGGGTCCGGGTGGTAGAGCGCGTCGAGGTCCCAGCCACGGCCGGTGGGCAGGCCGGTGACGACGTCGCCCTCGGCGGCGATCAGCCGCCACAGGGCCTCGGGGCTGTCCACGCCGCCGGGGAAGCGGCAGGACATGGCCACGATCGCGATCGGGTCCTCGTCCGCCGCCGTCGCGGGGAGCTGCCCGGCCGTGCCGGACTCGGCGGTGTCGGACTCGGCGGTGTCGGGGAGGAGTTCGTCGGTGAGCCGGTCGGCGAGCGCCGCCGGGGTCGGGTGGTCGTAGACCAGGCTGGCGGGCAGCTTGAGGCCGGTGGCGGCGCTCAGGCGGTTGCGCAGCTCGACGGCGGTCAGCGAGTCGAAGCCCAGCTCCTTGAAGGCCCTGGTCTCGCCGACGGCGTCGGCGCCCGCGTGGCCGAGCACGGCCGCGACGTGTTCCCGGACCAGTTCCAGGGTCGCCGTCCGGGCCTCGGGCCGGGAGAGCCCGCGCATCCGGTGCGGGGCCGAGGCGTCCTCGCCCCCGGCGGCGGTCGCGGTGCCCCGGGCCGGGGTGGCCGGGGCGGCCTCCGGAAGGTCCGCGAGCAGCGGGCTGGGCCGGGTCGCGGTGAAGCCGGGGACGAAGCGCTCCCAGTCGACGTCGACCACCGAGACCGCGCCGTGGCCCTGCGCCAGGCAGCGCTCCAGCGCGGCGAGTGCCTGCGCCGGCGGCATAGCCGGGACTCCGGTGCGGGCCAGCCGGGCCCGCACGGCCGCGTCGTCGGTGGCCATGCCGCCGCCGTCCCAGGCGCCCCAGGCGATGGAGGTGGCGGGCAGGCCGGCGGCCCGGCGCTGCTCGGCGAGCGCGTCCAGGTAGGCGTTGGCCGCCGCGTAGTTGCCCTGACCGGGGGCGCCGAAGGTCCCGGCGGTGGAGGAGAAGAGGACGAAGGCGTCCAGGTCCAGCCCGGCCGTCAACTCGTGCAGAAGGCGCGCCGACTCGGCCTTGGCCCGCAGCACCGCCGCGAACCGCTCCGGCGTCAGCGACTCCACCACACCGTCGTCCAGCACACCCGCCGTGTGCACCACGGCCGACACCGGGAACTCCGCCAACAGCTCCGAGACCGCCGCACGGTCGCTCACATCACAGGCCACCACGCTCACCTGAGCGCACAACCCGGCCAGCTCGTCCCGCAGTTCAACAGCCCCGGGGGCGTCCAGCCCGCGCCGGCTCGTCAACACCAGGTGCTGAGCACCGTTCACCGCCAGCCAACGAGCCACATGCCCACCCAGCGCACCGGTACCACCGGTGACCAGCACGGTGCCCGACGGACGCCAGGCCTCACCCGCCACACCCGCAGCCGACACCCGCGCCAGACGACGCACGAACACACCACTCGCCCGGACCGCGACCTGGTCCTCGCCGCCGACACCCGCCAGCACCGACACCAGCCGCTCACCGGCACGCCGATCCACCACCTCGGGCAGGTCCACCAGACCGCCCCAGCGACCCGGCAGCTCCAGGCCCGCACTGCGCCCCAGACCCCAGACCATCGCCTGGGCCGGGTCGGCCGGCCGGTCGCCGTGCCCGGCGCAGACCGCACCCCGGGTAACCGTCCAGAGCCGGGCGGCGGTCAGCTCGGCGTCGGCCGTCGCCTGCAGCAGCGTCGCGGTCGCGGCGGTCCCCAGCGGCACCACCGTCTGCTCGGGGTGGGTGCCCTCGGCGAGGGCGAGCAGCGACAGGACCAGCTCCGCCGCCGGAGCGTCCGCCGAGGCGGCGCGCAGCAGTTCGGCCAGGTCGGCGCGGCTCGCGGCCGGGTCGGCCACCAGGGTGCGGACGTCCGTGCCGTGGTCGGCGAGCGCCCGGAGCACCCCGGTGACGACCGGGTCCTGCTCGTGCCCGGCCGGAACGACGGCCAGGCAGCCCGCTACCGGGGCGGCCGGGGCGAGCTGGTCGAGAGGGCGCCAGGTGGCGCGGTAGAACCAGCCGTCGAGCAGGGACTGCTTCCGGCGCTCCGAGCGCCAGTTCGACAGCGCGGGCAGGACGGAGTCCAGAGAAGCGCCGGCGTCGACGGCGAGCGTCCGCGCCACGGCTGCCACGTCCCCGGCCTCGACGCTCTGCCAGAAGTCGGTGTCCGCCGGGTCCGCCGCCGGCGCTGCGGGGGCGACGGTGCGGCGGCGCGGCCAGAAGCGCTGCCGGTCGAACGGGTAGGTCGGCAGCTCGACGGTCCGGCCGCCGGTCAGCGCCGTCCAGTCGAGGCCGTGACCGGCGACGAACGCGGTGGCCGGCGCGGCCAGGGCGGTCGCGGTCTCCGGGCGCTCGGCGCGCAGAGCGGGCGCGAACACGCCCTGCTCGACGCACTCCTGGCCCATGGCCGACAGCACACCGTCGGGGCCCAGCTCGACAAAGGTGGTGACACCCTCGGACTCGAGGGCCCGCATGCCGTCGAGGAAGCGGACGGCCTCGCGGACGTGCCGCACCCAGTACTCGGGCGAGCACAGCTCCTCGGCCGTCGCGACGGAGCCGGTGACGTTGGAGACCACCGGAATCGTCGGCTCGGCGTAGCTCAGGCCCTCGGCGACGGCCCGGAACTCCGCCAGCATGCCGTCCATCAGCGGGGAGTGGAACGCGTGGCTGACGTGCAGCCGCTTGGTCTTCTCGAACTGCCCGGCGATGGCGAGGACTTCATCCTCGTCGCCGGAAATCACCACGGAGGCAGGTCCGTTGACGGCCGCGATGCTCACCTGAGCGGTCAGCAGCGGCAACACCTCGGCCTCGGAGGCCTTGACCGCGACCATCGCGCCACCCTCGGGCAGCGCCTGCATCAGCCGACCACGCGCCGCGACCAGCGCCACCGCGTCGTCCAGCGACAGCACACCCGCGACGTGCGCGGCCGCGATCTCTCCGATCGAGTGGCCCACCAGGAAGTCCGGACGCACACCCCAGCTCTCGAAGAGCCGGAACAGCGAAACCTCGACGGCGAACAGCGCGAGCTGCGTGAACTCCGTACGGGCGAGAACCGCAGCGTCTTCCCCGAACACCGCCTCCTTCAGGGGCAGTTCGACCCGCTCGCAGACCGCGTCGAAGGCGTCCGCGAACACCGGGTACGCCTCGTACAGCTCACGCCCCATCCCAGGACGCTGGCTCCCCTGCCCCGTGAACAGGAACGCCAGCTTCCCGCCGCGCACCGCGCCCTGGACGAGGTTCGGCGCGGACCCCCCGCGGGCCAGCGCCTCCAGCCCCGCGTCCAGAGCGGCCCGGTCGTCCGCCAGCACCACCGCACGCTGCTCGAAGGCCGTCCGAGCGGCCAACGAGCTTGCCACGTCCGGGAGTTCTACCTCCAGGCCGCGGGCGAGGAAGGTCCGGAGCCGGCCCGCCTGCTCGCGCAGGCCGCGGGCGTCCTTCGCGGTGAGCACGAACGGCCGCACGCCGCCGTCCGTCCGGGGCTCCTGCCCGGTCTCCTCGGTGTCCGCGGCGTCCTCGGCCGGGGCCTGCTCGATGATGACGTGCGCGTTGGTCCCGCTGATGCCGAAGGACGACACCGCCGCCCGGCGCGGACGACCGGTCTGCGGCCACGGTCGGCTCTCGGTCAGCAGCTCGACGGCGCCGGAGGCCCAGTCGACGTGCGGCGACGGCTCGTCCACGTGCAGGGTCTTCGGCAGGACGCCGGCCCGGATCGCGTGGACCATCTTGATGATGCTCGCGGCGCCGGCGGCGGCCTGGGTGTGGCCGATGTTGGACTTCACCGAGCCGAGCCAGAGCGGCTCGCCGCCCTCCCCGCGCTCCTGCCCGTAGGTGGCGAGCAGCGCCTGGGCCTCGATCGGGTCGCCCAGCGCCGTGCCGGTGCCGTGGGCGTCGACCGCGTCGATCTGGTGGGCCGCGAGGTTGGCCACGGCCAGGGCCTGGCGGATCACCCGTCGCTGGGACGGGCCGTTCGGGGCGGTCAGGCCGTTGCTGGCACCGTCCTGGTTGACGGCGGAGCCGCGCACCACCGCGAGCACCGGGTGTCCGTTGCGGCGGGCGTCCGACAGCTTCTCCAGCAGCAGCACGCCGACGCCCTCGCCGGCGCCGAAGCCGTCGGCGGCGGCCGCGAAGGCCTTGCAGCGGCCGTCCGCCGCCAGCCCGCGCTGGCGGCTGAACTCGACCAGCATCTGCGCGGTGGACATCACCGCGACGCCGCCGGCCAGGGCCATGGTGCACTCGCCGCCGCGCAGGGCCTGGGCGGCGAGGTGCAGGGCGACCAGCGAGGAGGAGCAGGCGGTGTCGACGGTGACGGCCGGGCCCTCAAGCCCGAAGGCGTACGAGAGCCGGCCGGAGGCGACGCTCGCGGTGTTGCCGGTGCCGACGTAGCCCTCGACGTCCTCGCCGGACTCCTGCAGCACGGTGGCGTAGTCGTGGAAGGTCATGCCGACGAAGACGCCGGTCCGGCTGCCGCGCAGCGACCGCGGGTCGATGCCGGCCCGCTCGAAGGCCTCCCAGGAGGTCTCCAGCAGCAGGCGCTGCTGCGGGTCCATGGCGAGCGCCTCACGCGGGTTGATCCCGAAGAACGCCGGGTCGAACTCGCCCGCGCCGTCGAGGAATCCGCCGTCCACCACGTAGCTGGTGCCGGGGTGATCCGGGTCGGGGTGGTGGAGGGCGTCGAGGTCCCAGCCGCGGTCGGCGGGGATCCGGGCGACGGCGTCCCGCCCGTCGCGGACCAGCTCCCACAGGTCGTCGGGGCCGCGGACGTCGCCGGGGTAGCGGCAGCCCAGGGCGACGATCGCGATCGGCTCGTCGGCCGCGGACTCCAGCTCGTGCAGGCGGCGGCGCGTCGACTGGAGGTCGGCGGTCGCCTTCCTGAGGTAGCCGAGCAGCTTGTCCTGAGCGTCCATCGTGGGCGTACCCTCCGGGTTGTGCGGTCCTGCGGCGCGGTTCACGGCGTCTTCGGTCGTCACGACATCCCCAGCTCGTTGTCGAGGAGCGCGAAGAGTTCGTCGGCCGTGGCGGTGGCCGTGTCCAGCACGTTCGTTTCGGCGTCCGCCTCGGTCTCGGCGAAGCGGGCGGTCCAGCGGGAGAGCATCCGCTGGAGTCGGGCGGTCACCGCGTCGGCGGTCTCCCGGTCGGCGGCGAGGTCGCCGAGTTCGGCGTCCAGGCGTTCGAGGTCGGCGAGCGCCGCGGTCTCCCGGTCCGGCTGGGTGCCGAGGAGTTCGGTCAGCAGGTGGTCGGCCAGCACGGCCGGCGTCGGGTGGTCGAAGACCAGGGTGGCGGGGAGCTTGACGCCGATCGCGGCGGTCAGGCGGTTGCGCATCTCGACGGCGGTGAGGGAGTCGAAGCCGAGGTCCCGGAAGGCCCGGGTCGGGTCGACGGCCTCGGCGGAGGCGTGCCCCAGGACGCCGGCGGTGCGGGTGCGGACCAGGTCGAGCAGCGCCCCGGACCGGTCGGCGGCGGGCAGCGCCGCCAGCCGCGCGGCGAAGGAGGCCGGGTCGGCGCCGTCGGTGTTCGCCGACTCGGCCGGACGCCGGTCGAGCATCCGGGCGACCTCGGGCACCTCGCTGATCAGCGGCCGGACGTGGCCGGCTCCGAACGCCGGGACGAAGCGGTCCCAGGCGATGTCGGCGACGGCGAGGAACACCTCCCGGGCGTCCAGGGCCTGCTGGAGCACGGTGACCGCCAGTTCGGGGACCAGCTCGCCGCTGCCGCGCCGGCGCAGCGAAGACTCGACCGCGCCCTCGGCCATGCCGCCGCCGGCCCAGTGGCCCCAGGCCAGCGAGGTGGCGGGCAGCCCGTCGGCCCGGCGCTGCTCGGCGAGCGCGTCCAGGAAGGCGTTGCCGGGGGCGTAGTTGCCCTGGCCGGCGAGGCCGAAGGTGCCGGCGAACGAGGAGAACAGGACGAAGGCCGAGAGGTCCAGCCCGCGGGTCAGCTCGTCCAGGTTGCGGGCGGCGGTGACCTTGACGGCGAGCGCGCGGGCGACCTGGTCGACGGTGAGCGCGTCGAGCAGGTTGTCGTCGACGATCGCGGCCGTGTGGACCACCGCCGTGAGCGGGGCGCGCTCCGGGATCCCGGCGAGCAGCCGGGCCAGGTCGTCGCGGTCCGCGACGTCGCAGGCCACCGCCTCGGCGCGGGTGCCGAGGGCGGCGAGCTCCTCGACCAGCTCGGCCGCGCCCGGGGCCTCGGCGCCCCGGCGGCTGACCAGCAGCAGGTCCCGGGCGCCGTTGGCGGCCAGCCAGCGGGCGACGTGCCCGCCGAGCGCGCCGGTGCCGCCGGTGACCAGCACGGTGCCCTCGGGGCGCCAGGCCTCGGTGACCGCCGACGGGTCGAACGGCGCGGGCAGCAGCCGGCGGCCGAAGACGCCCTCCGGGCGGACCGCCAGCTGGTCCTCGGCGCCGGCGCCGGTGAGCGCCCCTGCCAGCCGGGCCGCCAGGGCGGCGTCACCCTCGGGGTCGGCCGGGACGTCGACCAGACCGCCCCAGCGCTGCGGGTGCTCCTGGGCCACCACCCGGCCGAAGCCCCAGACCAGGGCCTGCGCGGGGTTCGCCAGCCGCTCCTGCGGGCCGGTGGCGACGGCGCCCGCGGTGAGCAGCCGCAGCGGCGCGTCCACGTCCGCGTCACCGAGTGCCTGGACCAGGGCGAGGTTGCCCGCCAGGCCCGCCGGGACCACCGGGTGGTCCGGCAGCGGCCGCTCGTCCAGGGCGAGCAGCGACAGTACGCCGGAGACCTCCGGCGCACCGGCGAGCGCCGCGCGCAGCCGCTCCGCGACGGCCGCCCGGTCCGCACCGGCCGGCAGGGCGCAGCGGAGCAGGGCGGCACCCGATCCGGTCAGCGCGGCGAGCACCGACTCGGCCCGCGGACCGGCCGGCTCGGGGACGGCCACCAGCCAGGTGCCGGACAGGCGCCCGTCGGGAACGCCGTCCAGCTGCCGCCAGGCGGCCCGGTAGCGCCAGGAGTCGACCACCGAGCGCTCCTGCTCGGCGCGGTGCCAGGAGGTCAGCAGCGGCAGCAGCGTCCGGAGGGACTCCTCGGCCTCGTCCCCGGTGAGCCCCAGGGCGCCGGCCAGCCCGGCGGCGTCCGCGTCGTCGACGGCCGTCCAGAAGCGCTGCTCGCCGGGGGTGCCCGCGCGGAACGGTTCGTCCTCCTGGTCCGGGACGAGCCAGTAGCGGTCGCGCTGGAAGGGGTAGGTGGGCAGGTCGACGCGGCGGGCGCCCTGGAACCGGGCGGTCCAGTCGACGGTGGCGCCGTTGGACCAGGCCTCGGCGAGCGCGGTCAGGAAGCGCTCCCGGCCGCCGTGGTCGCGGCGCAGGGTGCCCTGGACCGTGGCCTCGGCATTGGCGGCGTCGATGGACTCCTGGATGCCGACGGTCAGCACCGGGTGGGCGCTCACCTCGACGAACTGCGAGTGGCCCGAGGCCAGCAGGGCCTCGATGATGTTGCCGAACTCCACCGTCTGGCGCAGGTTGCGGTACCAGTAACCGCCGTCCAGCGCCGCCGAGTCGATCAACTCACCTGTCACGGTGGAGTGGAACGGAACCTCCGGAACGCGCGGGGCGACCGGGGCCAGCAGCTCCGCGAGACGGGCCTCGATGCGCTCGACGTGCGCCGAGTGCGAGGCGTAGTCCACCGCGATCCGACGCGCCCGGACCTCCTGCCCGGTGCAGTGCTCCATCAGCTCGTCCAGGGCACCGGCGTCACCGGAAACCACCACCGAGCTCGGGCCGTTGACCGCAGCGATCGAGATTCCCTCACGGCCCTCCAGGAGTTCACGCACCTGCTCGGCGGACAGCGGGACGGACACCATCCCGCCCAGGCCCGACAGCTCGATGATCGCCTGGCTGCGCAGCGCCACCACCAGCGCCGCGTCCTCCAGGGAGAGGGCACCCGACACCGCAGCGGCGGCGATCTCGCCCTGCGAGTGCCCCACCACCGCCGACGGCTCCACACCGTACGAACGCCACAGCTCGGCGAGCGAGACCATCACGGCGAACAGCACCGGCTGGACCACGTCCACCCGCTCCATCCAGCCGCCGTCCTCACCCGCGACGACCTCCAGCAGCTCCCAATCCACGTACAGGGACAGCGCCTTGGCACACTCCTCCATCCGGGAACGGAACACCGGCTCATCCGCCAGCAACCCCTGCGCCATGCCCAGCCACTGCGAACCCTGCCCCGGGAACACGAACACCGGCCCACCGGTCGCCCGGGCCGTGCCCTGGACCAGCTGAGCCACCTGCTCACCGTCGGCGAGTGCGGCGAGACCGGCGAACAGGTCCGCCTTCCCCGCGCCGACGACCACCGCGCGGTGCTCGAACACCGAACGGGCCGTCGCCAGGGTGTAGCCGACATCCGCCGGCCGCTCGCCCCCGGCCACCGCCAGCAGCAGTCGGGCCTGCTCCCGCAGCGCCGCCTCGCTGCGGGCCGAGAGCGGCCACGGCACCACACCGCCGGCCCCCGCCGCCTCGTCGGCCTCCGCGGGTTCCGCCGCGGGCTCCTCCTCCAGCACCACGTGGGCGTTGGTCCCGCTGACCCCGAAGGACGAGACGGCGGCCCGACGCGGGCGCTCGCCCGCCGGCCAGTCCCGGGCCTCGGTCAGCAGCTCGACCGCGCCGGAGGCCCAGTCCACGTGCGGCGACGGCTGGTCGACGTGCAGGGTGCGCGGCAGCACGCCGTGCCGCATCGCCATCACCATCTTGATGACGCCCGCCACACCGGCGGCGGCCTGGGTGTGGCCGATGTTGGACTTCACCGAGCCCAGCCAGAGCGGGTCCCCGGTGCGCTCCTGGCCGTAGGTGGCGAGCAGCGCCTGGGCCTCGATCGGGTCGCCGAGGACCGTGCCGGTGCCGTGCGCCTCGACCACGTCCACCTGGTCCGCCGTCAGGCGGGCGGCGGCCAGCGCGGCGCGGATGACGCGCTGCTGGGCGGGGCCGTTGGGGGCGGTGAGGCCGTTGCTGGCACCGTCCTGGTTGATCGCCGAGCCGCGCACGACCGCCAGCACCTGGTGGCCGTTGCGGCGGGCGTCCGACAGCTTCTCCAGCAGCAGCACGCCCGCGCCCTCGCCCCAGCCGGTGCCGTCGGCCGCGGCGGCGAACGGCTTGCAGCGGCCGTTCTCGGCCAGCGCCCGCTGGCGGCTGAACTCGACGAAGGGCAGCGGGGTGGCCATCACGGTGACGCCGCCCGCGAGCGCCATGGTGCACTCGCCGGCCCGCAGCGCGCGCACGGCAAGGTGCAGGGCGACCAGGGAGGCGGAGCAGGCGGTGTCGACGGACACGGCCGGGCCCTCAAGTCCGAGGGTGTAGGAGATGCGGCCGGAGACGACGCTGGCGGCGTTGCCGGTGGCGAGGTAGCCCTCGACGTCCTCGGGCAGCTTGCGCGCGCCCTTGGCGTACTCCTGGCCGTTGGTGCCGACGTAGACGCCGACCCGGGTGCCGCGCACCGAGGACGGGGCGATGCCCGCGCGCTCGAAGGCCTCCCAGGAGGTCTCCAGCAGCAGCCGCTGCTGCGGGTCCATGGCGAGGGCCTCGCGCGGGGAGATGCCGAAGAAGCCCGCGTCGAACCCGCCCGCGGCGTCCAGGAACGCGCCCTCGCGGACGTGGCTGGTGCCGGGGTGGTCCGGGTCCGGGTGGTAGAGCGCGTCGAGGTCCCAGCCGCGGTCGGCCGGGAAGCCGGCGATGGCGTCCCGTTCGTCCGCGACCAGACCCCACAGCTGCTCGGGGGTGTCGATCCCGCCCGCGTAGCGGCAGCTCATGGCGACGATCGCGATGGGCTCGGACTCCCGCTCGTCCGCCTCGCGCAGGCGCTCGTGGGCCTCGCTCAGCTCGACCGTGACCCGCTTGAGG
The DNA here is from genome assembly GCF_043201465.1 of Kitasatospora sp. NPDC048298. Lineage (NCBI taxonomy): Bacteria > Bacillati > Actinomycetota > Actinomycetes > Kitasatosporales > Streptomycetaceae > Kitasatospora > Kitasatospora sp. NPDC048298. The sequence goes on along the minus strand of NZ_JBICYZ010000001.1, from coordinate 23,062 downwards.
TACTCGCGGAGCTTGTCTTCATTCGCCATCGGGAAGTCCACCTGCCGGAGTCGTCTGGAGTGCGCGTGCGTTGCTGGTCATGAGGCCCCGAACTTCCGGTCGATGAAGTCGAAGATCTCGTCGTCGGAGGCGGCGTCGAGCTGGTCGGCGACCGTCTCCGGCTCGTCGGCCCCCAGGGCGCCGGTCCAGGTGGAGAGCAGTGTCCTGAGCCGGTTCCCGACGGCGTCCCGGTCGGCTTCGTCGGGCAGGACGGCGAGCAGTCCGCCCTCCGTCGCCGCCGCCAACGCGGCTTCCAGCCGGTCGAGTTCGGCGAGGACGGCCGGGGCTTGCGGGGCCGCGTCCGGGACCAGCCGGACGCGCAGGTACTCCGCCAGGGCGGCGGGAGTGGGGTGGTCGAAGACCAGGGAGGCGGGCAGCCGCAGCCCGGTCGCGACGTCCAGCCGGTTGCGCAGCTCGACGGCGGCGAGCGAGGTGAAGCCCAGCTCCTTGAAGGCCCGGTCGGGGTGGACGGCGGCGGTGCCGCGGTGGCCCAGGACCTCGGCCACCGACTCGCGGGCCAGGGCCAGCAGCAGGCGTTCCCGCTCGGCCGCGGGCGCGGCGGCGATCCGTTCGGCCAGGCCGGCGGTGGGCTCGGCCCCGGCGGCCTGGGCCCCGGTGTGCCCGGCGCCCTCGCCCCGGACGGCCGGCAGCTCGTCGAAGAGCCGGCTCGGCCGCTGCGCGGTGCGCCGGCCGACGAACCGCGGCCAGTCGACGTCGGCGACGGCGAGCACCGCCTGGCCGGGCGGGAGGGCCCGGTCGACGGCGCCGGCCGCCGACTCGGGGGCCATCACCCGCAGCCCGGCCCGCTCCAGCTGCTCCGTGACGTCGCCCTCGGCGGCCATGCCGCAGCCCCAGACGCCCCACACCAGCGAGGTGGCGGGCAGGCCGTCGGCGCGGCGCTGTTCGGCGAGCGCGTCCAGGTAGGCGTTGGCGGCCGCGTAGTTGCTCTGCCCGGGGTTGCCGACGGCGCCGGCGAAGGCGGAGAACAGGACGAAGGCGTCCAGCTCGCGCGAGCGGGTGAGCTCGTCGAGGTGCCGGGCGGCGACCGCCTTGGGGCGCAGCACGGTGGCGAAGCGCTCCGGGGACTGCAGCTCGACGGTGCCGTCGTCGACGACACCGGCGGCGTGCACGACCGCGGTGACGGCGTGCCGGTCCAGCAGGTCGGCCACGGCCGTGCGGTCGGCGAGGTCGCAGGCGGCGAGGGTGACCTGGGCGCCGAGGGCGACGAGGTCGTCCCGCAGCTGCGGGGCGCCCGGGGCGTCGGCGCCCCGGCGGCCGGCCAGCACGAGGTGGGCGGCGCCGCCGCGCGCCAGGTGGCGGGCCACCTCGGCGCCGACGGCGCCGGTGCCGCCGGTGATCAGTACGGTGGCGCCGGCGACCCAGCCGGTGCCGCGCGAACCGGTGGGTTCGGCCGGGCCGGTGGGCGCGGCCGGGGTCAGGCGGCGTCCGTAGAGCCCGCCGGGGCGCACCGCCAGCTGGTCCTCGCCCGAGCCGCCGGTGAGGACGCCGAGCAGGCGGGAGCGGGTGCGGCGGTCCGCCAGGGTGGCGGGCAGGTCGACCAGTCCGCCCCAGCGCAGCGGGTGCTCCAGGGCGGCGACCCGTCCGAAGCCCCAGACCTGGGCCTGCCCGGGGTGGTCCGGTCGGTCGGTCGCGGCGACGGTGACGGCGCCACTGGTGACCGCCCACAGCGGTGCGTGGAGCTGGGCGTCGCCGAGTGCCTGGGTCAGGGCCAGGGTGAGGGCCAGGCCGGTGGAGAGTTCCTCCTGATCCGGGTGGGGCCGCTCGTCGAGGGCGGCGAGCGACAGCACGCCGGTCACCTCGGTCCCGTCGGCGAGGAGTTCGGCCAGGCGCTTGGCCAGGACGGTGCGGTCCGCGTCGCCGGTGTCGAGTTCGAGGGTGAACACGTCGGCGCCGGCCTCGGTGAGGGCGTCGACGGCCCCGGTGACGAGCGCGTGGCCGGCCTGCGGCTCGGGGACGACGAGCAGCCAGCCGCCGGCGGCACCGGCCGGGGCGGGCTCGGGCAGCTGCTGCCAGGTGAAGCGGTGGCACCAGGCGTCGACGGCGGACAGCTCCCGGGTGCGGCGCCGCCAGGAGGAGAGCTCCGGGAGGATCGCGCCGAGCGGCGCCGGGTCGGGCAGCCGCAGGGTCTCCGCGAGGGCGGTCAGGTCCTGGTCCTCGACGGCGGCCCAGAAGCCGGCCTCCCGGGCGGTCCCGGCCGGGTGCCGGTCGTCGGCGGCCGGGGCGGCGGGGGCGGTCGCCGGGTCGGTGTCGAGCCAGTACCAGTCGTGCTGGAAGGCGTAGGTGGGCAGGTCTAGGCGGCGGACGGGCGGGGCGCCGAGCACGGCCGGCCAGTGCGGCGCGTGCCCGTGCACGTGGAGTTCGGCGAGGGCGGACAGCACCGCGCCGGCCTCGTCGCGGTCCCGGCGCAGCGCCGGCACCAGCAGGGCGTCGGTCCGCTCGTCGAGGCAGTCGCGGCCCAGGGCGGTGAGCACGGCGTCGGGGCCGAGTTCGACGAAGGTGGTGACGCCGTCGGCTTCCAGGGTGCGCATGCCGTCGAGGAAGCGGACGGCCTCGCGGACGTGGCGCACCCAGTAGTCGGGCGAGCACAGCTCCTCGGCGGTGGCGACCGCACCGGTGACGTCGGAGACCAGTGTGATCCGCGGCGCCGCGTAGGTCAGACCCTCCGCGACCCGGCGGAAGTCGTCCAGCATGCCGTCCATCAGCGGGGAGTGGAACGCGTGGCTGACGTTCAGCCGCTTGGTCCGGCGGCCCTGCCCGGCGAACCGGCCGGCGACCGCGAGGACGTCGGCTTCGTCGCCGGAGACGACCACGGAGGTCGGGCCGTTGATCGCCGCGATGCTCACGTTCTCGGTGAGCAGCGGCAGGACCTCCTCCTCGGTGGCCTCCACCGCGACCATCGCGCCGCCCTCGGGCAGCGCCTGCATCAGCCGGCCGCGGGCCGCGACCAGGGTGACGGCGTCGTCCAGCGACAGGACGCCCGCGACGTGGGCGGCGGCGAGCTCGCCGATCGAGTGGCCGACCAGGACGTCCGGGCGCAGCCCCCAGCTCTCGAACAGGCGGAACAGCGCCACCTCGACGGCGAACAGCGCCGGCTGGGCGTACTCGGTGCGGTCCAGCAGCTCCGCGTCATCGCCGAACACGGCGTCGCGCAGCGGCAGTTCGACCCGGGCGCAGACCGCGTCGAAGGCGTCCGCGAACACCGGGTGGGCCTCGTACAACTCGCGGCCCATGCCCGGCCGTTGGCTGCCCTGTCCGGTGAACAGGAAGGCGGTGCGGCCGGGTTCGCGCACGGTGCCGATGGCCAGGCCGGCCGCGCCCTCCCGGTCGGCGAGGGCCTCCAGCCCGGCCGCCAGCTCCGTCACGTCGGAGGCCGTCAGCACGGCGCGGTGGCCCAGGGCCGCGCGCTCGCCGGCCAGCGCGGTGGCCAGCGCGGTGAGGTCCGGGTCGGACTCGCGGGAGAGCCAGATCCGCAGGCGGCGGGCCTGGTCGCGCAGGGCCGGTCCCGAGTGGCCGGACAGCACCAGCGGCACCGGCCCGGTCACCGGTGCGACCGGCTGTTCCTCGACGGGCGGCGCGGCCTCCAGGATGACGTGGGCGTTGGTGCCGCCGATGCCGAAGGAGGAGACGCCCGAGCGGCGCGGGCGCCCGGTCTCGGGCCAGGCGCGGGCCTCGGTGACCAGTTCGACGGCGCCGGAGGTCCAGTCGACGTGCGGGGTCGGCTCGTCCACGTGCAGGGTCTTGGGCAGGACGCCCTCCCGCATCGCCATGACCATCTTGATGACGCCCGCGATGCCGGCGGCGGCCTGGGTGTGGCCGAGGTTGGACTTCACCGAACCGAGCCAGAGCGGCTCGCCGGTGCGCTCCTGGCCGTAGGTGGCCAGCAGGGCCTGGGCCTCGATCGGGTCGCCGAGGGTGGTGCCGGTGCCGTGCGCCTCGACGGCGTCGACCTCGTCGGCGGTCAGCCGGGCGGCCGCCAGGGCCTGGCGGATGACGCGCTGCTGGGAAGGACCGTTGGGGGCGGTCAGGCCGTTGCTGGCGCCGTCCTGGTTGACGGCGCTGCCGCGCACGACGGCCAGGACCCGGTGGCCGTTGCGCTCGGCGTCGGAGAGGCGCTCCAGCAGCACCAGGCCGACGCCCTCGCCCCAGCCCGTCCCGTCGGCCGCCGCGGCGAAGGCCTTGCAGCGGCCGTCGGCGGCCAGGCCGCGCTGGCGGCTGAACTCGATGAAGGAACCCGGCTGGGACATCACGGTGGCACCGCCGGCCAGCGCCATCGTGCACTCGCCGTTGCGCAGGGCCTGGGCGGCCAGGTGCAGGGCGACCAGGGAGGCCGAGCAGGCCGTGTCGACGGTGACGGCCGGGCCCTCCAGGCCGAAGGTGTAGGCGATCCGCCCGCAGACCACGGCGGCGGCGCTGCCGGTCAGCAGGTAGCCCTCGACGCCCTGCGGGCCCTCGTGCAGGCGCGGCACGTAGTCCTGGCCGTTGGTGCCGACGAACACGCCCGCCTGGCTGCCCCTGAGTGCGGCCGGGTCGATGCCGGCGCGCTCGAACAGCTCCCAGGAGGTCTCCAGCAGCAGGCGCTGCTGCGGGTCCATCGCGAGCGCCTCACGCGGGGAGACCCCGAAGAAGCCGGCGTCGAACTCGCCCGCCTCGTGCAGGAATCCGCCCTCGCGGGCGTAGCAGGTGCCCTTGCGGTCCGGGTCCGGGTGGTAGAGCGCGTCGAGGTCCCAGCCGCGGTTGGCCGGGAAGCCCGTCATCGCGTCCCGTCCGCCGGCGAGCAGCTCCCACAGCTCCTCGGGGCTGCTGACCCCGCCGGGGAAGCGGCAGCTCATCGCGACGATCGCGATCGGCTCCTCGTCGGCGGCCCGGGTGCTCGCACCCGCCCGTACGGCCACCGGGGCCGCACCGGCCTCCCGGTCGCCGACCAGCAGGCCGAGCAGCAGGGAGGTCAGCGCGGACGGCGTCGGGTGGTCGAACACCAGGGTGGCGGGCAGCGTGAGGCCGGTGACGGCGGCGAGCCGGTTGCGCAGCTCGACGGCGGTCAGCGAGTCGAAGCCCAGCTCGCGGAAGGCGCGCACCGGGTCGACGGCCTCCGGCGAGGCGTGGCCGAGCACCCCGGCGACCTGGCCGCGCACCAGCGTCAGCAGGTGGCGCTCCCGGTCGGCGGCCGGCAGGGCGGCCAACCGCTCGGCCAGGCCCGTCCGGTCCGCGCCGTCCGCCGGCCGGTCGGCGGGGGCCACCGCCCGCTGGACCTCGGGCAGTTCGGCCAGCAGCGGGCTCGGGCGGGTGGCGCAGAAGTTGCGGGCGAAGCGCTCCCACTCCACGTCGGCGATCACGGTGAGCGCGTCCGGCCGTCCCACCGCGGCGGCCATCGCGGCGACGGCGGCCTCCGGCGCCATCGCGACCAGCCCGTCCCGGCGCAGCCGGGCGTCCCGGGCGGCCGAGTCGGCCAGCCCACCGCCGGCCCAGTGGCCCCAGGCGACGGCGGTGGCCGGCAGGCCGGCGGCCCGGCGCTGCTCGGCGAGCGCGTCCAGGTAGGCGTTGGCGGCGGCGTAGTTGGCCTGACCGGGGTTGCCGACGGTGCCGGCGAAGGAGGAGAAGAGGACGAAGGCGTCCAGGTCGAGGTGGGCGGTCAGCTCGTGCAGCCGGCGCGCGGCGGTGAGCTTGGGCCGCAGCACGGCCGCGAACCGCTCGGGCGTCAGCGCGTCCGCCACCCCGTCCTCCAGCACGCCGGCGGTGTGCACGACGGCGGTGAGCGGCTGGTCGGCCGGGACGGTGTCCAGCAGGGCGGCGAGCGCCTCGGCGTCGGCCACGTCGCAGGCCGCGAGGTCGACCGCCACGCCCGACTCGGCGAGCTCGGCGGCCAGTTCGGCCGCTCCGGGCGCCTCCAGGCCCCGACGGCCGGCCAGCACCAGACGCTCGGCACCGTTCGCGGCCAGCCAGCGGGCGACGTGCCCGCCGAGAGCACCGGTGCCGCCGGTGACCAGAACCGTTCCACGCGGCTGCCAGGGCTCGGCGGAGGCCGCGTCGGGGCGCGGACGCACCAGCCGGCGGGCGAACACACCCTCCGGACGCAGCGCCACCTGGTCCTCCCCGGGCGCACCGGCCAGCACACCGGCCAGTCGGGCCGGCGCCCGCCCGTCCGGCGCGGCGGGCAGGTCCACCAGACCGCCCCAGCGGTCCGGGTGCTCCAGGGCGACCACCCGTCCCAGCCCCCAGAGCAGCGCCTGCTCCGGGGCCTCGACGGCATCCGCCCGGCCGACGGTGACGGCGCCCCGGGTGGCCAGCCACAGCGGGGCGGCCAGCTCGGCGTCGCCCAGCGCCTGGACCAGGACGGTGGCCGCGACCACGGCCGCCGGGACGTCCTCCGCGTCCACTGCCGCAGCGGAGGCGAAGGGCAGCGCCAACACGCCTGCCACGTCGGTGCGTTCGGCGACGGCACGCAGCCGCGACGCCAGCGAACCCCGGTCCTCGGCCGCCTGCCACGGCAGGGCGACCACCTCGGCGCCGCACGCGGTGAGCGCCTCCTCGACAGCCCGGGCCAGAACCTCGTCGGCCGTCTCCGGGACGGCGACCAGCCAGGTACCCGCGAGCGTCGCGGCGGCGGGACCGGCCGGAAAGTGGCCGACCGGGCGCCAGGTGATCCGGTAGCGCCAGGCATCCAGCGCCGAACGCTCGCGCTGACGGCGCCGCCACGAGGCCAGTGCGGGCAGCACGGTGCTCAGCGGGGCGTGCGCGTCCAGGGCGAGCGTGGCGGTCAGCTCGTCGAGGCTCTCGCGCTCGACGCTCTCCCAGAAGCCGGCCTCGACGGCGTCGACCACGGCGGCCGGCGCGTCGGCGGCAGCCTCGGGCTCCAGCCAGTAGCGGTCGCGCTGGAAGGCGTAGGTCGGCAGGTCGACGCGGCGGGCGGTGTCCTGGAACCGGGCGGCCCAGTCGACGGTGGCGCCGTTGCTCCAGGCCTCGGCGAGGGCGGTCAGGAACCGCTCCCGGCCGCCGTGGTCACGGCGCAGGGTGCCCTGAACGCTCGCCTCGGCACCGGAGGCGTCGATGGCCTCCTGGATGCCGACGGTCAGCACCGGGTGGGCACTCACCTCGACGAACTGCGAGTGACCCGAGGCCAGAAGGGACTCGACGGTCGCCGCGAACTCCACCGTCTGACGCAGGTTGCGGTACCAGTAGGCGGCGTCCAGCGAAGCGCTGTCGATCAACTCACCGGTGACGGTGGAGTGGAACGGAACCTCCGGAACGCGCGGGGCGACCGGGGCCAGCAGCTCCGCGAGACGGGCCTCGATGCGCTCGACGTGCGCCGAGTGCGAGGCGTAGTCCACCGCGATCCGACGCGCCCGGATCTCCTGCCCGCCGCAGTACTCCATCAGCTCGTCCAGGGCACCGGCGTCACCGGAAACCACGACGGAGCTGGGGCCGTTGACGGCCGCGATCGAGATTCCCTCGCGGCCCTCCAGGAGTTCACGCACCTGCTCGGCGGGCAGCGGGACGGACACCATGCCGCCCAGGCCCGAGAGTTCGATGATCGCCTGGCTGCGCAGCGCCACCACCAGCGCGGCGTCCTCCAGGGAGAGGGCACCGGAGACGGCAGCGGCGGCGATCTCGCCCTGCGAGTGCCCCACCACCGCCGACGGCTCCACACCGTACGAACGCCAGAGCTCGGCCAGCGAGACCATCACGGCGAACAGCACCGGCTGGACCACGTCCACCCGCTCCATCCACCCGCCGTCCTCACCCGAGACGACCTCCAGAAGATCCCAATCCACGTACAGGGACAGCGCCTTGGCGCACTCCTCCATCCGGGAACGGAACACCGGCTCATCCGCCAGCAGCCCCTGGGCCATGCCCAGCCACTGCGAACCCTGCCCCGGGAACACGAACACCGGACGCCCCGAACGCACCCGTCCGGAGACCACGCCCGCGCCCGGCAGGCCGTCCGCCAGCGCGCCCAGGCCCGCCAGCAGCGCCTCCCGGCCCTCACCGACCACCACGGCCCGGTGCTCGAACACCGCCCGCGAGGACACCAGCGAGAAACCGACGTCCGCCGGCCGCTCCTCCGCGACCGCCGCCAGCAGCCGCCGCGCCTGCTCCCGCAGCGCCACCTCACTGCGACCCGACAGCACCCACGGCACCACACCACCGACAGCCGGCGACACCTCATCGGCTGTCGCGGACTCCTCCGCCGGCGCCTGCTCCAGCACCACATGGGCGTTGGTCCCGCTGACCCCGAAGGACGAGACGGCGGCCCGACGCGGGCGCTCGCCCGCCGTCCACTCCCGTGCCTCGGTGAGCAGCTCGACCGCGCCCGCCGACCAGTCCACGAACGGCGAGGGCTCGTCCACGTGCAGGGTCTTGGGCAGGACGCCCGCCCGCATCGCCATGACCATCTTGATCACGCCACCGACACCGGCCGCCGCCTGGGTGTGCCCGATGTTCGACTTCAACGAACCGAGCCACAGCGGGTCCCCGCCACGCTCCTGCCCGTACGTCGCCAGCAGCGCCTGCGCCTCGATCGGGTCACCCAACCGGGTACCCGTCCCGTGCGCCTCCACGACGTCGACCTCACCGGCCGACAGTCGGGCGTTCTCCAGGGCCTGGCGGATGACGCGCTGCTGCGCGGGGCCGTTGGGGGCGGTCAGGCCGTTGCTGGCACCGTCCTGGTTGATCGCGCTGCCGCGCACCACCGCGAGCACCGGGTGCCCGTTGCGCCGGGCGTCCGACAGCTTCTCCACCAGCAGCACGCCCGCGCCCTCGGCCCAGCCGGTGCCGTCGGCGGCGGCCGCGAAGGACTTGCAGCGGCCGTCCGCCGAGAGCCCGCGCTGGCGGCTGAACTCGATGAACGTCGCCGGGGTCGACATGACGGCCACGCCGCCGGCGAGGGCCAGCGAGCACTCGCCCTGCCGCAGTGACTGCACCGCGAGGTGCAGGGCGACCAGGGAGGAGGAGCAGGCGGTGTCGACGGACACGGCCGGTCCCTCAAGGCCGAGGGAGAAGGCGACGCGGCCGGACGCCACGCTGCCGGCACTGCCGTTGCCCAGGTAGCCCTCGACGTCGGCGGGCACCTGCGGCAGGCGCGAGCCGTAGTCGTGGTACATGACGCCGGTGAACACGCCCACCTTGGTGCCGCGCACCGTCGCCGGGTCGATGCCCGCCCGCTCGAAGGCCTCCCAGGAGGTCTCCAGCAGCAGCCGCTGCTGCGGGTCCGTCGCCGACGCCTCGCGCGGGGAGATGCCGAAGAAGCCCGCGTCGAACTCGGTGGCGTCGCGCAGGAATCCGGCTTCCCGCGCGTAGAAGGTGCCGGGGTGGTCCGGGTCCGGGTCGTAGAGCGCGTCGAGGTCCCAGCCGCGGTCGGTGGGGAAGGCGCCGACGGCGTCCGCGCCGTCGGCCACCAGGCGCCACAGGTCCTCGGGCGAGGCGACCCCGCCCGGGTAGCGGCAGGCCATGCCGACGATCGCCACGGGCTCGTTGTCCCGTTCCTCCACCTCGCGCAGCCGCTGCTTGGCCTTCATCAGGTCGTTCGTGGCGCGCTTGAGATAGTCGCGAAGCCGATCCTCAGTGGACATGGCCCATCACCTCCGCCGTATCAGGCCGGGAACTGGTCGTGATCACTTCAGGAAAGCCCGAGCTCGTTGTCGAGGAGGGCGAACATCTCGTCGTCGCTGGCCGCCCCGAGGTCGACCTCGTCGGAACCGCCGCGCTCGTCTCGCCCGCCGCCGGTCCACTCGGCCAGCAGCGACTCCAACCGCGCGGTCACCCGGTCCCGTTCGAGCTCGTCCGGTTCGGCCGTGGACATCGCGAACCGCAGCCGGTCGAGTTCGGCGAGCAGCGAGCGGTCCTCCTCCGGCTCGTCCCGGGGGGCGAGTTCGCGCCGGACGAAGCCGGCCAGGGCCGTGGGTGTCGGGTAGTCGAAGATCAGGGTGGCCGGCATCCGCAGCCCGGTCGCGGCGTTGAGCCGGTTGCGCAGCTCGACCGCGGTCAGCGAGTCGAAGCCGAGCTCCTTGAACGCGCTGCCCCCGTCGACGGCCTCGCGGGAGGCGTGGCCGAGGACGGCGGCGGTCTGCGCCCGGACCAGGTCCAGCACCAGCCCGGCCCGCTCCTCGGCCGGGGCCGCCGCCAGGCGGTCGGCGAAGGACCGGACGTCGGCTGCGCCGTCGGCGGCGGCCGCGGCACGGCGCTCCGGCACCCGGACCAGGCCCCGGAACATCGTCGGCACCTCACCGAGCGCGCGGGCCCTGCCGCGGATCGGGGCGAGTTCCAGCCGGGCCGGGACGTACGCCGCCGCCCCGCCGGCGAGCGCGGCGTCGAACAGGGCGAGCCCGGCCTCCGAGGGCAGGGCCCCCAGGCCGAACCGCTCCATCCGGGCCACGTCGACGCCTTCGAGGTGGCCGGTCATGCCGCTGCGGAGCGCCCAGAATCCCCAGGCCAGCGAGGTGGCGGCCAGACCGTCCGCCTGCCGCCGGTGGGCCAGGGCGTCCAGCAGGGCGTTGGCCGCGGCGTAGCTGCCCTGGCCGCCGTTGCCGAGGGTGGCGGCGACGGAGGAGAAGAGGACGAAGGCGTCCAGGTCGAGGTGGGCGGTCAGCTCGTGCAGGGCCAGCGCCGCGTCGACCTTGGGCCGCAGGACGGCCGCGACCCGCTGCGGCGTGAGCGCGGGGATCACGCCGTCGTCGAGCACACCGGCGGTGTGGACGACGGCGGTGAGCGGGTGGTCGGCCGGGACGGTGTCCAGCAGGGCGGCGAGCGCGGCGCGGTCGGCCGCGTCGCAGGCCACCAGCTCCACCTCGGCGCCCAGCTCCCGGAGCCCGGCCTCCAGCTCGGCCGCGCCCGCCGCCGCCCGGCCGCTGCGGCTGAGCAGCAGCAGGTGGCGGGCGCCGTGCACGGTGACCAGGTGGCGGGCGAGCAGCCCGCCGAGGGCGCCGGTCGCGCCGGTGATCAGGACGGTGCCGTTCGGGTCGAGGCGCGGGACGGCCGCGGCGTGCGCCTCGGCGTCGCCGGCGGGCAGCGCGCGGGCGAGCCGGGGCACGCGGATCTCCCCGGACCGCAGGGCGAGTTGGGCCTCACCGGTGGCCACCGCGGCGGCCAGCAGCAGCCGCGAGCGGTCGGCGTCGTCGAGGTCCACCAGGACGAAGCGGCCGGGGCTCTCCGACTGCGCGGTGCGCAGCAGGCCCCAGACCGGTGCGCGCGAGAGGTCCGACACCGTCTCGCCGGCGCCCGCCGCGATCGCGCCGCGGGTCACCACGACGACGGTGGTCCGCTCGAACTCCCCGTTCGCCAGTACGTGTTGGAGAACGTCCAGCGCCCGCAGCGTGGCACGGTGGGTCTCGTCGGCCAGGTCGTCCCCGCCCTCGCTGCCGGCCGTCATCGGCACGTACAGCGTGGCGGGCACGGCGCGGCCGGCCCCCACCTCGGCGGCGAGCGCCGAAAGATCCGGATAGTGCGCCACGGACAGGCCCGCGGCCTCCAGTGCGCTGCGGACGCCGAGCCCGTCGGCGCCGAGCACGGCACAGCCGGCGGAGGCGGGCTCGGCCGGGGAGCCGGAGGGGAGGACTGACCACTCCACCCGATACAGACTTCCGGCCTCGCCCTCCCCTGCCAGGGGCCTCATCTGACGGAGCATCAGCGACCGGGCGTCGAGCACCGGGGCCCCGGCCGCGTCGGCGACGGCCAGCGACAGTTCCTCGGGCCCGGCCAGGGTCAGCCGCACCCGCAGCACGGACGCGCCGACCGAGTGCAGCCGGACACCGCGCCAGGAGAACGGCAGCCGGCCCGGGCCGTCGTCCTGGATCAGCACCGCGAACCCGGCGGCGTGCAGGGCCGCGTCGAGCAGCGCGGGGTGCAGCCCGAACCCGCCCGCCTCGGACTGCTGTTCCGACGCGAGGGCGACCTCGGCGAAGACCTCGTCCCCGCGCTGCCAGGCGGCCCGCAGGCCCCGGAACGCCGGACCGTAGGTGAACCCGGCGGCGTCCAGCCGCTGGTAGAGGGCGTCCACGTCGATCGCGACGCCGTCGCGGGGCGGCCACTCGGCCTCCGCGAAGCCGGCCGCGGCCTCGCGGGCCCGACCGAGAGTGCCGGTCGCGTGGCGGGTCCACGGCTCGTCCGTGCCCTGCGCGTCGTCGGGGCGGGAGTAGACCTCCACCTCGCGGCGGCCGTCGGCGTCGGGCGAACCGACCACCACCTGCACCGCCACGCCACCCTGGACGGGCAGCACCAGCGGCGCCTCCAGGGTCAGCTCCTCCAGCACGTCACAACCGGCCTGGTCACCCGCGCGAACGGCCAGCTCGACGAAGGCGGTGCCGGGCAGGATCACCGTGCCGGCCACCGCGTGGTCGGCCAGCCACGGGTGCGTCTGCACCGACAGGCGACCGGTGAAGACGTGCCCATCCCGGTCGGCCAGCGCCACCGCCGCACCCAGCAGCGGATGGTCGGCGGCGGCCAGGCCCGCTTCGCTCACGGCTCCGGCGCCCGGCTTGGCGGGGGCGAGCCAGTAGCGGTCGCGCTGGAAGGCGTAGGTGGGCAGGTCGATGCGGCTTGCGGCCTGGAACAGCGGGGCCCAGTCGACGGTGGCGCCGTTGGACCAAGCCTCGGCGAGGGCGGCCAGGAAACGCTCCCGGCCGCCGTGGTCACGGCGCAGGGTGCCCTGGACGGCGGCCTCGGCGTTGGCGGCGTCGATGGACTCCTGGATGCCGACGGTCAGCACCGGGTGGGCACTGACCTCGACGAACTGCGAGTGGCCGGAGGCGAGGAGGGACTCCACCGTGTTGGCGAACTCGACCGTCTGGCGGAGGTTGCGGTACCAGTACGCGCCGTCCAGCGAAGCACTGTCGATCAGTTCACCGGTCACGGTGGAGTGGAACGGGACCTCCGGCACGCGCGGGGCGACCGGGGCCAGCAGCTCCGCGAGACGGGCCTCGATGCGCTCGACGTGCGCCGAGTGCGAGGCGTAGTCCACCGCGATCCGACGAGCCCGGATCTCCTGCCCGGTGCAGTACTCCATCAGCTCGTCCAGGGCGTCCGCATCGCCGGAAACGACCACCGAGCTGGGGCCGTTGACCGCCGCGATCGAGATTCCCTCCCGACCGGACAGCAGCTCGCGGACACTCTCCACGGGCAGCGGGACGGACACCATGCCACCCAGGCCCGACAGCTCGATGATCGCCTGGCTGCGCAGCGCCACCACCAGGGCGGCGTCTTCCAGCGACAGGGCACCGGAGACGGCAGCGGCGGCAATCTCGCCCTGCGAGTGCCCCACCACCGCCGACGGCTCCACACCGTTCGCACGCCAGAGAGCAGCCAGGGAGACCATCACGGCGAACAGCACCGGCTGGACCACGTCCACCCGCTCCATCCACCCGCCGTCCTCACCCGCGACGACCTCCAGCAGATCCCAATCCACATGCGGAGCAAGCGCCTTGGCGCACTCCTCCATCCGGGAACGGAACACCGGCTCATCCGCCAGCAACCCCTGCGCCATGCCCAGCCACTGCGAACCCTGCCCCGGGAACACGAACACCGGACGCCCCGAACGCACCCGCCCGGACACCGCACCGGCGGCGGCCTCGCCCCGGGCGACGGCGTCGAGCGCCGTCAGCAGCTCGTCCCGCCCGTCGCCGATCACCACGGCCCGGTGCTCGAACGCGGTCCGGGTGGCGGCGAGGGAGTACCCGATGTCGGCCGGGTCGGCCTCCGTCGTGGACATCCGCCCGCGGAGCCGCCGCGCCTGCTCCCGCAGCGCGGCCTCACTCCGGGCCGACAGCATCCACGGCACCACGCCGTCGGCCGTCGGCGCCGCGGAAGCCTCGGACTCCGGCGCCTGCTCCAGCACCACATGGGCGTTGGTCCCGCTGACCCCGAAGGAGGACACGGCGGCCCGACGGGGCCGTCCGCCCGCCGGCCAGCCCCGTACCTCGGTGAGCAGCTCGACCGCGCCCGCCGACCAGTCCACGAACGGCGAGGGCTCGTCCACGTGCAGGGTCTTGGGCAGGACGCCCGCCCGCATCGCCATGACCATCTTGATCACGCCACCGACACCGGCCGCCGCCTGGGTGTGCCCGATGTTCGACTTCAACGAACCGAGCCACAGCGGGTCCCCGCCACGCTCCTGCCCGTACGTCGCCAGCAGCGCCTGCGCCTCGATCGGGTCACCCAACCGGGTACCCGTCCCGTGCGCCTCCACCGCGTCCACGTCGCCCGTCGTCAGCCCGGCGTCGGCCAGCGCCGCGCGGATCACCCGCTGCTGCGACGGCCCGTTGGGGGCGGTCAGCCCGTTGCTGGCACCGTCCTGGTTGACGGCGCTGCCGCGCACCACCGCGAGCACCGGGTGCCCGAGGCGCTCGGCGTCCGACAGACGCTGCAGTACGAGCATGCCCGCGCCCTCGCCCCAGCCCGTGCCGTCCGCCGCGGCCGCGAACGGCTTGCAGCGGCCGTCCTCGGAGAGCCCGCGCTGGCGGCTGAACTCCACGAACATGCCCGGGGTGGACATCACCGCCACGCCGCCGGCCAGCGCCCTGCCGCACTCGCCGCGTTGCAGCGCCCGGACGGCCAGGTGGAGGGCGACGAGCGAGGAGGAGCACGCGGTGTCCACGGTGACCGCGGGGCCCTCAAGCCCGAGGGTGTAGGAGATGCGGCCCGACATCACGCTCGCCGTGGTGCCGGTCAGCAGGTATCCGTCGAGGCCGTCGGCGCCCTCGTGCAGCCGCGGCCCGTAGTCGTGCGACATCGCGCCGACGTAGACGCCGGTCCGGCTGCCCCGGAGCGTCGCCGGGTCGATGCCGGCGCGCTCGCAGGCCTCCCAGGAGGTCTCCAGCAGCAGCCGCTGCTGCGGGTCCATCGCGAGGGCCTCACGCGGCGAGATCCCGAAGAACCCGGCGTCGAACTCGCCGACGCCGTCCAGGAATCCGCCCTGGCGGGTGTAGGAGGTGCCGGGGTTGGCCGGATCGGGGTCGTAGAGCGAGGCGAGGTCCCAGCCGCGGTCGGCCGGGAAGCCGCCGACGGCGTCCGCGCCGTCCGTCACCAGGCGCCACAGGTCCTCGGGCGAGGCGACCCCGCCCGGGTAGCGGCAGGCCATGCCGACGATCGCGATCGGCTCCGGTCCGCCGGCCGGGGTCTCCTCGGCCGCCGTCCCCTCCGTGGTGCCGAGGAGCCGGTCCACCAGCTCACGCGCCAGGACGGCGGGCCGCGGGTAGTCGAAGAGCAGGCTGGCGGGCAGGTCGAGTCCGGTGGCGGCGGCCAGCCGGGTGCGCAGCTCCACGGCGGTCAGCGAGTCGAAGCCGAGCTGCTTGAAGGACGCGGTGACGTCGACCGACCCGGCGCCCGGGTAGTCGAGCACCACGGCCACCTGGCGCTGCACCAACTCGGCCAGCAGCCGCTCGCGTTCGGACTCGGAGGCGCCCGCAACACGGTCCCGCCAGATGCTCAGGCGGTCCTCCGCGCCCGCCGTCTCCTGCCGGTCCTCCGCCGGCCCGGCGGGACCGGGCGCCCCCGGAACGGCCTGGCCGAGCGCGCCCGGAGCGGCCTGCGCCCCGGACAGCCAGTAGCTCTCCCGCTGGAAGGCGTACGTCGGCAGCGGCACCCGGCGGCCGCCGCCGAGGGCCGCCCAGTCCACCGGAGCCCCGTTGACGTACGCGGTCGCCGCGGCGCCCATCGCCGTGCGGAGCTCGTCCCGCCCCTCCCGCAGAGAGGGCGCGAACACGCCGCCCGCGCCGGTCAGGCAGTCCGGGCCGGCGGCGGACAGCACGCCATCGGGGCCCAACTCCAGGTAGGCGGTGGCGCCCTGGGCCTCCAGGGTGCGCATCGCGTCGAGGAAGCGCACGGACTGGCGGACGTTCCGCACCCAGTACTCGGGCGAGCACAGCTCCTCGGCCGCCACGACCGTTCCCGTCACGGTGGACACCACCGGGATCCGCGGCGCGGTGTACGTCAGCCCCTGGGCGACCCGGCGGTACTCCTCCAACATCCCGTCCACCAGCGGCGAGTGGGACGAGAACGGGATGTTGAGCCGCTTCCACTTCTCGAACTTCCCGGCGACGGCCAGGGCTTCGGACTCGTCGCCGGAAATCACCACCGACGTCGGGCCGTTGATCACGGCGACGCTGACGTTGTCGGTCAGCAGCGGCAGGACGTCCGCCTCGGCGGCCTTGACCGCCACCATCGCGCCGCCCGCCGCCAGCTCCTCGGTCAGCCGTCCGCGCGCCGCCGCCAGGGTGGTGGCGTCGTCCAGCGACAGCACACCCGCGACGTGCGCGGCCGCCAGCTCGCCGAGCGAGTGCCCGGCCAGGAAGTCCGGCCGCACGCCCCAGCTCTCGTACAGCCGGAACAGCGCCACCTGGAGCGCGAACAGCGCGGGCTGCCCGTACTCGGTCCGCCCCAGCAGCTCCGCGTCCGACCCGAACACCGCTTCGCGCAGCGGCAGTTCGACCCGCGCGCAGACCGCGTCGAAGGCGTCCGCGAACACCGGGAAGGCCTCGTACAGCTCCCGGCCCATGCCGAGCCGCTGGTCTCCCTGTCCGGTGAACAGGAACGCCAGCTTCCCGGCCTCGGCCGCGCCCCGGACGACCCCGCCGGCCTCCTCGCCGGCGGCCACCGCCGCCAGTCCGGCCAGCAGCCCGGTCCGGTCGGCGCCCACCACGACGGCGCGGTGGCGCAGCGCCGCCCGCCCGACCGCGAGGGTGTGCGCGACGTCGGCCGGGTCGAGGTCCGGGTGCTCCGCCAGGTGGGTGTGCAGGCGTCGCGCCTGGGCCCGAAGGCCCGGTTCGCCGTGTCCGTGCACCGGCCAGGCGAGCTGCCGCCCGGCCGGCGCGGGGTGCTCGCCGCCCGGGGTGGTCGGCCGGGGCGCCTCGGACAGTGCCAGGTGGCAGTTGGTGCCACCCACGCCGAAGGAGCTCACGCCGGCCAGCAGCGGGCGGTCGGCCTCGGGCCACGGGCCGGTGTGCCGCCGCACGCTCAGGCCGAGGGCGGCCAGGTCGAGGGTCGGGTTGGGGGTGTCGTGGTTGAGGCCGGCGGCCAGTTCCCGGTGGTGGATGCCGAGGACGGCCTTGAGCAGGCCGACGGCTCCGGCGGCGCCCTCCAGGTGTCCGACGTTGGTCTTGGCCGAGCCGACCTGCAGCGGCCGGTCGACGCGCCCGGCGGCCAGGGCCGCGCCGAGCGCGGTGGCCTCGACGGGGTCGCCGACGCTGGTGCCGGTGCCGTGGAGTTCGACGTACTGGACGCCGTCGGTGGGGATCCCCGCCCGCCGCCAGGCCAGTTCGACGACCTCGCGCTGCGAGGCCGGGTCGGGCGTGGTCAGCCCGGGCGTGGCGCCGTCGTTGTTGACGGCGCCGCCGCGGATGACGGCGTAGACGCGGTCGCCGTCGGCCAGCGCGCGGTCGAGCGGCTTGAGCACGACCAGGGCGCCGCCCTCGCCGCGGACGTAGCCGTTGGCGCGGGCGTCGAGGGTGAAGCAGCGGCCGTCCGGGGAGAGCCCGCCGAAGCCCTCGGCCACCAGGGCCGTCTCGGGCACCAGGTTGAGCTGTACGCCGCCGGCCAGCGCGAGTTCGCTCTCGCCCCGGCGCAGGCTCTCCGCGGCCAGGTGTACGGCCACCAGCGAGGAGGACTGGCCGGTGTCGACGCACAGGCTGGGGCCCCGCAGGCCGAGGGTGTAGGACAGCCGGTTGGCCATGATGGAGCGCTGCGAGCCGGTCAGGGTGTGCCGGCCGATGGCGTCCGGGCCGAGGCGGTCGGCGAGCAGCGCGTAGTCGGCGTTCATGGTGCCGAGGAAGACGCCGGTGGCCGTGCCGGACAGCCGGTCGGGGGCGGTCCCGGCGTCCTCCAGGGCCTCCCAGCCGAGTTCCAGGGCGAGCCGCTGCTGCGGGTCCATGGCGGCGGCCTCGCGCGGCGAGACGCCGAACAGGCCGGCGTCGAAGAGGTCGACCCGGTCCAGGAACGCTCCGTGCCGGGCGGCGTGCTCGCCGAGGTCGCGGCCCCAGCGCTCGACCGTCGCCTCGGCGACGGCGCTGCGGCCCTCCCTCAGCAGCGCCCAGAACGCGTCGGGTCCGTCCGCCCCGGGGAGCCGGCAGGCCACCCCGACGACGGCGACGGCATCCTCCACCGGCGCACCCGTTTCACCGGTCGCCGGACCGCCGGCCGGGCGAGCCCCGCGGCCGGGTACCACGCGACTCACACCTGCTGCGGTTGTCATCGCGCCGGACCTCCTGGTTCGGTGAAGGATTGCGGCGCCCGCGGGCCACCGGTTCGACCGCCGGCCGGCCCCGAGCCCCGGCACACGCGATCACCGGCACGCTACGGCCGCCCCGAATCCGCACCAACCCCTAGCAGTCCCCCTACGTCCCCCACCCCGACCGCGACCCCGACCGCCCGCGCCCCCAGCCGCGGCCCCGCCCCCGGGGGCCCTCGCCCGGCGCGGCGCGGGCCGCTCCGCGAACCCGGCGGGGACCGGTGCGGCCCGCCGTCGACCCCTGCTCGCCCCGCCCACCCCGCGGATCGGCCTGCGGCGCCGCACCGTCCCCGGTAAGGTCCGGCGGGGCGCCGGTAAAGTCCGGGCGTCGTCTCCCGGCGCTCCACGGCCTCGGGTCAATCGCTGGTCAAGCCCGTCGCCGGTCCTGCCGACGAGTGCCACCGGGCAATCCGTCTCGATCCGACCGTCCATCAACTAATGTCAGGTGAACGCTTTTTGTGTAAACCCGGGAGCCGCCTCGACGCCATCCCCACCGCGCGCGGCCGGGATTGAACACCCGTCGAATCAGCCGAACGAAGCAACCGAAGCCGCCCACTTCTCCCACCGAATGGCCAAAAACCATCGGACGGTCGACAGTTCACGTCGGCATGTGACCGTCGCCGCAGTCGGCGAACGTTGAAAGATGGGGGGCAATCCGTCTACCGTGATCCACGTGGTCGAAGACGCGCCGTACCCGCAGCAGCCCGCCCAATCCCCGACGGCAGCGGAGAGGGGCGAGCGGCTCCGCCGAATCTCCCCCACCCGTACGCTGGAATTCGGCGATCACCGGCTGACGTACCTTCCGGACGGATTCGTCCAGTTGATTCCGCGCGCCTGGTTCCCCGAGACCGGCGGCGGCGACTGGCAACGACACTCCGACCACCTCGACCAGGGCGGCTACCTGGTCGCGTCCGTCGGCAGCCTGCTGGTCGAGCACCGGGGCCGGGCACTGCTGATCGACACCGGCTACGGGCCGCGCCGCACGTCACCGGCCGACAGCTACCCCTTCCTCGGTGCGGAGGAGGGCGGGCGGCTGCCGGCGGGCCTGGCCGCACACGGCCTGGCACCCGAGGCCGTCGACACCGTGGCCTTCACCCATCTCCACGAGGACCACGTGGGCTGGGCCTTCGCCCCGAACTCCAACGGATCGGGGCTGCTCTTCGGCTCCGCCCGGTTCGTCACCTCGTTGACGGAGTGGCGCGGCTGGCACGGCGCGCCGTCCGCCGCCGCCGCGCGGCACCTCCAGGAGAACGCGGTCGGCGCGACGGACGGCCAGGAGATCTTCCCGGGCGTCACGGCCTGGAACACCCCCGGCCACACGCTCGGCCACACCTCGTACATCATCTCGTCCGGCGGGCGGCGGCTCGTCGTCATCGGTGACGCCCTGCACAGTGCCGTGCAGGTGGAGCGGCCGGAGTGGCGGGTGCTGGTGGACTCCGCCCGGGACGTCTCGGTGGACTCCCGGCTGCGGATCCTCCGGGAGCTGTCCACCCCGGACACGCTGGGCTTCGGCGGTCACTTCGCCGACGTCCTGTTCGGCCGGGTGGTCACGGACGGTTCGCGCCGACACTGGGAGGCGCTCGACCTCGAGGGGTGACGGCTACGGAATGCCATCACGACACCACTCTCTGGAAGCACCCATCCCCCCAGATGTGGTTCGCCCACGATCCAGCCGGACGCCCCCGGTTCGCCGTTGCCCTTATCCGTAACATCCAGTTGACAGACAGCGACGTCATTGTGCATATGATCGACGCTGCATGGACGGTCGTGACCGGGCCACTGGGAACGTCGGCCATGGATGAATGGGGGGAAACAGAGTGGTTGCCAAAGTATTGACACCCGATCCCTGCGGGCTGGAGAAGGTCGTCGATTCGGCCATCGCGGCCTACGCGGAGGCGCTGCGCTCCGCGGGCAGTCTCCTGGTCCTCGAGGAGACGGTGTGGCCGGAGTGCGAGCAGCAGGCCCGCGAGATCATGGCCGACTGCATCAGAGCCATCCACGGCCCCCGTGCCGAACTCCCCGAGCAATTCGACGCGGAGTTCTCCTCGTTGGAGCTCGGCGCCCGTCGGGCGCTCCAGCACATCCCCGCCATGGAGTCACTCCGGGCCGCCCAGATCCTCACCGACATCGTCCTCGACGCACTACCGGACATGATGGCCTGCCTGCCGGACGACGTGGCACTCGTCCGGATGCGGCGTGCGGTGAGAGCCCTGCACCAGAGCGTCCACAGCCGGGTGCAGGCGGCGCTGATCGGCTACGACGCCTTCCTGATGCGCGGGGTCAACCGGATCAACTCCGCCGAACGGGCCCGGCTCGCCCGCGAGATCCACGACCGGATCGGCAGCAGCCTCGGCCTGGCCATGCGCCTGCTCGAACTCCACGAGGCCGAGGCCGAGGCCGGCGATCCCGGACCGGGTTCCGCCCGGATCGAGGAGGCCAAGACCGCGCTCCAGGACACCTTCGGGTTCGTCCGGGAGCTGGTGAACGGCCTGCGCGCACCGCGCAGCCGCACCAGCTTCCACAAGCGGCTGCTCGACTACGTCGAACTGTCCTGCCCGGCCGACACCGTGGTGGACATCCACGTCGAGGGCGGCACCACGGAGATGACCGCGCTCCAACACGACGAGGTCTTCCTGATCATCCGGGAGTGCCTGCGCAACGCCTACCAGCACTCGGGTGCCACCAGCATCCAGGTCGAGGTGAACCTCGGCGACGGCGTGCTCGAGACCCGGGTCACCGACAACGGCAAGGGCATCGACCTCTCCGCGTCCAAGTTCCAGAGCGGCAACGGCATGGTCTCCATGCGCGAGCGGACCACCGCCATGGGCGGCACCCTGTCGGTCGCCAACATCAACGGAAGGGGCACCCGGATCCAGTTCCGAATACCGTTGGCGGCAGTCGACTGCTCCGGTGAATACGTCTCATGAGCGACTCCCAGGTCCGCGTCCTCGCGGCCGACGACCACGTCCTGCTCCGCACCGCCCTGTGCAACCTGCTGACCAGGGAGCCCGACATCACCGTGGTCGGCGAGGCGGGCGACGGCCCGATGGCCGTCCACCAGGCGGTCCAACTGCAGCCGGACGTCATCCTGCTCGACCTGGAGATGCCCGGGCCGGGCCCGATCGAGACCGTACGGCAGCTCAAGACCGCCGTCCCGGACTCCCGCATCGTCGTCCTGACCATGCACGACGACGACGAGCTCGTCCACTCCCTGCTCTCCGAGGGAGCCTTCGGCTACCTCCACAAGTCGGCCACCCGGGAGGTGCTGCTCGCCGCGGTGCGCAGCGCCGTCGCCGGGGGCACCATCCTGTTCACCCCGCAGCGGCCCACCGCCCGACCGCCGCGCCCGGCCGACCGGCCCGAGCCGCAGAACGTCCTCACCTCGCGCGAGCTGGAGGTGCTCACCTGCGTGGCCGAGGCCATGAGCAACCGGCAGATCGGGCGCCGGCTCGGCATCACCGAGGGCACGGTCAAGCGGCACCTGCGGAACATCTTCACCAAGCTGGAAGCGACCACCCGGCTCGACGCCGTCAACAAGGCCCAGTCCGCGCGACTGATCGGTCGGTGAGCAGCGGATCGCGATCACTTCCCGACGAGCAGACCGAGGGCCAGGCCCGCGTTCGCCACGTACTGGGTGACCATGAACGCCCGGTACGGGCCGCGGGCCTGCGCCTTGTCCGGCCACAGGCAGCGCACCGCGACCCAGCCGGCCCCGGAGGCCAGCGGCACCGCGCCCGCCAGCAGCAGTTCGGTGCGGAGTCCGAGCAGCAGCCCGGCCGTCCCCAGGACGATGGCCGAGACCGCGGCGAACAGCCTGGCCGTCCGCTCGCCGTACACCACCGCGATGGTGCGGCGGCCCGCCTCCCGGTCGCCGGCGATGTCGCCGAGGTCCTTGGTGACGGCGCCCACGAAGCCCATCCACAGGGCCAGCAGCCCGCAGAACAGCAGGGCCCCCTCCGAGATCCCGCCGCCGCCGGCGGAGACCGCGCCGGCCAGGTAGCTGGAGGCCCCCATCGCGATCACCGCGGCGGCACTGGTCGCGGTGCGCCGCTTGGCGGCCAGTGGCGGCACCGAGTAGGCGTAGCCCAGGAAGAGGGAGAGCACGATGAACCAGAACTCTCCCGGCACGAACACCGACAGCACCAGGGCGGCGCCGGACAGGAACCGCACCCCGGCGGCCGCCGTCCGCAGGCGCAGGGCGCCGCGGGCGATCGGGCGCCGCGAGCCGTTCGCCCGGTCCTCGGCGATGTCCATCACGCCGTTCAGCAGGTAGGCCGCCATGACCGCGCAGGTCATGGCCAGCCCGCCGAGCAGCACCCCGCCGACCGACCAGTCGTCGCCGACGACCGCCCCGCAGACGGCGCCCACCAGGAACCGCATCAGGAAGACGATCTGCACCACCGGTCGGGACTCGACCAGGCAGTACCGGGCCGCCGACAGGGGTGATCGAGTGGGGGGAGCCGCCGTGAGCGGTCCCTCGGTCATGACACCAACCCCGGCGTCGTGGGGGTGAGGGCTCGGGGCCGAGACCTCACCCGTGCCGGTCACCGGCTCGCACGTCCTGGTCGCTTGTCTCATCAGGAAGCCTGCACCGTCCAGGTGTCGTTGCCGGCGAGGAGTGTGGCCAGGTCGCCGGGGCCGCGTTGGGTGGTGGCGGTGGCCAGCTGCTCGGCCATCAACTCGTCGTAGACCGGCCGCCGGACACTGCGCAGGACACCGATCGGGGTGTGGTGGAGGGTGTCCGCGTCCGCGATCCTGGAGAGCGCGAACGCGCCGGCCGGGTTCGCGGCGTGC